>CAYPKV010000228.1:0-1509 GCA_964411415.1 uncultured bacterium | reverse complement strand
AGCGCAGCGAGATCCTGCAGCTGCTCGTGCTCGAGCCGCGTTACGCCATCCTTGACGAGACCGACTCCGGCCTCGACGTCGATGCGCTCAAGACCGTGTCGCAGGGCGTCAACGCCGCCCGCGGCCCGAACTTCGGTGCCCTCGTGATCACCCACTACCAGCGTCTGCTCAACTACATCGTGCCCGACAAGGTCCACGTGATGTCCGAAGGCCGTGTGCTCACCACCGGACCGAAGGAGCTCGCCATGGAACTCGACAGCAGGGGTTACGACTGGATCCGCGAGCAGGCCGCAGCAGGCAACGTCTGACCGGCAGGGAGGCATAAGCAATGGCAGATTTCAACAGGGAGCGGGACCCTTACATTCCCGAAGTGCATCCTGATGCCGCCAAACTTGAAGGGCTGGAGCACCAGAAGCAGTACGACTTCCGTCACGCGGAAGACTACTTCTTCCGTTCCGACAAAGGCCTCACCAGGCGCGTCGTAGAGCAGATCAGCTACCACAAGAACGAACCGGAGTGGATGCTGAAGTTCCGCCTGCGTGCGCTCGAGATCGCTGAGAAGAAGGGCCGTCCCAAGTGGGGTCCGGACCTCTCCGACCTGAACTTCGACGACATCTACTTCTACATCCGTCCCCAGGACCGCAGTGCGGGCCGCAGCTGGGACGATGTTCCGGAAGAAGTGCGTGAGACGTACCGCCGGCTGGGCATCCCCGAGGCTGAGCAGAAAGCACTGGCGGGCGTCGGCGCTCAGTACGAATCCGAGATGGTGTACCACAGCCTCAAGGAGGAGTGGGAGAAGCTCGGGGTCATCTTCCTGGACACCGACACCGGCCTGAAGGAGTACCCGGAGATCTTCAAGGAGCACTTCGCTACCGTGGTGCCGCCTGAAGACAATTACTTCGCGGCCGTCAACTCGGCCGTGTGGTCCGGCGGGTCGTTCGTGTACGTGCCGGCTGGCGTCGAAGTCACAGCCCCGATGCAGGCCTACTTCCTGATCAACGCCCAGAGCATGGGTCAGTTCGAACGTACGCTGATCATCGGCGAACCGGGCAGTAAGTTCCACTACATCGAAGGCTGCACCGCGCCCACCTACGCGTCTGACTCGTTCCACTCCGGTGTGATCGAGATCATCGCCAAGGAAGGCTCCAACGTCCGCTACAGCACGATCCAGAACTGGTCACATAACGTCTACAACCTGGTTACGCAGCGCGCCATCGTGCACGCCCGTGCCTCGATGGGCTGGCTGGACGGCAACCTGGGCTCGAAGACCACGATGAAGTACCCCAGCTGCTACCTCGTCGGTGAGGGTGCACACGGTGAGGTCATGTCCATCGCCTTCGCAGGTACCGGCCAGTACCAGGACGCCGGCGCGAAGATGATCCACGCTGCGCCGAACACCACCAGCTCGGTCGTGTCGAAGTCGATCTCGATGGGTGAAGGCACTGCCGGCTACCGCGGTCTGGTGCAGATCCATGAAGGTGCCACCGGTGCCCGGTCCAACGTGGACTG
>CAYPKV010000227.1:0-1554 GCA_964411415.1 uncultured bacterium | reverse complement strand
TCCAACGTGGACTGCGACGCCCTGCTGCTCAACGAGGAATCGCGCACCGACACCTACCCGTACATCGAGATCAACGAGAAGACCGCTCACGTCGGTCACGAAGCTACGGTCAGCAAGCTGAACGACGAGCAGATCTTCTACCTCATGAGCCGCGGCCTGGCCGAGGACGAGGCGATGGCGCTCATCGTGCGCGGTTTCCTGGAGCCAGTGGCGAAGGAGCTGCCGCTCGAGTACGCGGTCGAACTGAACCGGCTCATCGAACTTGAGATGGAAGGGAGCGTCGGCTGAGTGGAAACGCTTACCGATAACCCGGCGGTCAGCCTCGAGGCAGTCGAGGCGCTGATCGAGCGTTACAACGAACCTGAGTGGCTGGCCCGTGAACGGCGCGCAGCGTTCCAGACGTACCTGAACACCCCCTGGCCGACCAGCCGCGATGAAGCCTGGCGCTACTCGCAGCTGGACCGGTTCAGCATCGCGGGGCTGGACCTGGCCGGCGAACCTGCCAGTCAGGCGGTACCGGAGCGCGTTCAGATGCGCGTCACCGACTCCGACGCCGAAGGCACCCTGGTGCACAAGGGCACCGCTGTCGTTCAGCGTGAGGCCCGCATCAGCGAGCCGGGCGTCATCTTCACCGACCTGCGTACGGCACTGCAGGAACACGGCGACCTGGTCCGCAAGCACCTCTACGCCGTAGTGAACGCCCACCAGGGCAAGTTCGCGGCCCTGAACTCAGCCCTGTGGGAGAACGGCACCTTCGTCTACATCCCGAAGAACGTCGAGCTTGCACTTCCGCTGGGTGCCTTCACCACCGAGGACCGCGGTGGCCTGGCCAACGGCCGCACCCTGGTCGTCGTTGACACCAACGCCAGCCTCACATACCTGGATGAGCTGACGAGCGATCCGTTCGACGAGCGGGTGTTCATGAACTCCGGCGTCGAGCTGGTGCTCATGGACGGTGCGAAGCTGCGCTACGTCAACCTGCAGAACTGGGCCCGCAACGTCGCACACGTCAACCGGGTGCGCGCGCACCTGGGCCGTGACAGCCGCCTGGAAAGCCTTACGGTCAGTCTCGGGGCCGATGCTTCACGTACCGAGGTGGAATGCCGCCTGGACGGTCCTGGCAGCGAGAGCGAGATGCTGGGCCTGTACTTCGCGGACAAGGGCCAGCATTACAACCAGTACACGCTTCAGCATCACGTGGCCGACCATGCCTTCAGCGACCTGCTGTTCAAGGGTGCGGTCCGTGACGCCAGCACCGCCGTCTACTCCGGGATCATCCAGGTAGGCGAGGGCGCGCAGAAGACCGACGCTTACCAGACCAACCGCAACCTGCTGCTCGACCAGGAGTCCGAGGTCGTCTCCATCCCGCAGCTGGAGATCGGTGCGAACGACGTCCGTTGCTCGCACGGCAGCACCACCGGTCCCGTGCCGGAAGACCAGCGCTTCTACCTGATGAGCCGTGGCCTGCGGCCCGAGGTGGCAGAGCACGTGCTCGTCATGGAGGAACCGCTGAGCATGCCCAGAGCACCGCTGCATGGCCCCCGTCAGCCGCGC
>CAYPKV010000226.1:0-1572 GCA_964411415.1 uncultured bacterium | reverse complement strand
TGCCGCTGCTGCTTTCCGGCGCGACGGTGTCGAGCGGCCTGCTGGGCAAGCTCAGACCCAGGCGGCGTGCAGGTCAGTCCTGACTGGCGCTTACGCTGATCTCGTCCGGACTTATCGGGCCGAAGATCCCGTGGGTCAGGCCGCCCGCCATCCGCTGTGAAGCCAGGTGGATGTGTGCTGCGACCTCGGGCGTGTAGATGTCTTGCAGGGTGTCCTCGAACAGTTCCAGCCAGTCCGTGAAGTGCTCGCGCCTGATGGTCGGGACGTTCCGGTGCTTGACCAGGGGATTGCCGAAGTAGCGGCCCGTCCGCAGCAGCACGTTGGACCAGAAGTCGACCATGTTCTCCTGGTGCAGTTTCCAGCGGCCCTCCAGGCGGTCGTTGAACACGGGGCCGAGCACCTCGTGGCGCCGCACCCGGGCGTAGAAGGTGTAGACCATCACCTGGATGTTCTCTTCGGTGATGGCGTCCTGCAGCTCACCCGCTGGCTCGTTCATGAGTCAAGGCTAGCACGGACGCCAGCAACTTGGATGTACTGCTCCGATTAACCTGCCTGTGCAACAATCCCAGACGTGCATGTTCCCGACGATCCCCGGTTCTGGACGGCCCTTGAGGAACTGGTGCGGACCAGCGAAACGGTCATCGACCGGCCGCGCGGGCTGCCACATCCGAACTTCCCTGAGCTCATCTATCCGTTCGATTACGGCTACCTGACCGGCACGAGCGGCGGTGACGGTGACGCGCTCGACGTGTGGCTTGGCAGCGGTGACCGCGGCAGCGTCACCGCGGTCGCCTGCACCGTGGATCCGTACAAGCGCGACGGTGAGCTGAAGGTGTTCCTGGGCTGCAGCGAAACAGAGCTGCTGACCATCAGCGACTGGCTCCGGCGCGAAGCCGAACTGCCCCACCTGCTCATCCAACGCCCGCGTCATTAGCTGTCGCACCGCCCCGGCAAACTGAAGTTCAGGTCGCGAGGGCGAGCTCCCCCCGGTGTCCCCCTGCGAGTTCTCGCGACCACCCTTCCTGTTAGCATCCAGCCGTGATTGACAATGCGCTCACAGCCTTTGCCCGCCAGCAGCTGGGACCGTTCACGGTCCTGGCAGACCTGTCGTGGGACCACGGCGAGTCCGCCGTCTGGCACCTGCAGGGCGAGTCCGGCGAGGCGGTGCTGAAAAGCCACCGTCAGAAACGCAAGTTCAATCAGGAACTGCACGCCAACCTGCAGTGGCTGCCGCGACTGGCTGGCGCCTTGAACTCACCGGAGCTGCTGGCGTTCCAGGAACAGGCGCTGCTGTTCCGGTTCGTGCCCGGCAGCCTCGTGCAGGACCTGCCACTCACGCCTGACGCGGAACGCGCACTGCATGCGCAGGCCGGCCGGGCCCTGGCTGCCCTGCACCGGCTGGAACACTCCGACACTGATCAACTACCCCTGAGCGACGCGTTCGGACAGCGGCTGGAAGCCTGGATCATCCGGGCCCGCGGCATCGTGCCGGGGCAGGTTACCGACCGGGTGCGATCAGCCGCCCTCGAGGCCGTGCCGCTGCTCGCCGGACAGAGCCGCGTTCCCTGCCCC
>CAYPKV010000225.1:0-1598 GCA_964411415.1 uncultured bacterium | reverse complement strand
GACCAGGAGACGGGCGTGAGCGTGTTCCAGCTCGTCCCCGAGCTCGACGCCGGGCCCGTGTACGCGCGAATGACCGAGCCGATCGGACGCTTCCAGAGCGCGGGGGCCCTGCTCGAGCGCCTCGCGGCCGTCGGCGCGGGAGTCCTCGCCGACGTCGTCGACGCGCTCGCGGACGGCAGAGCGGTCGCCGAGCCCCAGGTCGGTGACCCGAGCTTCGCGGGCAAGCTCACCGCCGCCGACGGCGTCATCGATTGGTCGCTGCCGACCGCGGCGATCGACGCCCGCATCCGTGCCCTGACCCCGGAGCCCGGCGCGTCGACGACGCTCGCGGGTCAGCGGTTCAAGATCGCGCAGGCCGTGCCGGTACGCGACACGAAGGGCGAGGTCGCAGGAGCGTTCTCCGTGGCCGGACCAGCGGAACAGTTCAGCAGCGATGACGTATACCGGCGCTACCTCCCGGCACTGCTTGAAGCTGCCAGAGAACCGGTAAGCGTCCAGCAGTAACCACCTCCTCCTGCAAAAGATGGTGGTACCCGTCCCGGCCATCTGCCATAGTGCGTACACAGAGTGGAGGCCTGCGCATGAACAACGAACCCGTCCGCAAGGACACCGATTCACCCGGAGCCGGCGTACCGGCCGCCGCCGTCGCCCTGATCCTGGTCGGCAGCTACTTTCTGCTCAGGAACGTCCTCGGCTGGGAGATAGACAACTGGTGGGCCCTGTTCATCCTGATTCCGGCGCTGTTCGCGCTCGGTAACGGCTGGCAGTTCTACCAGGCAGACCGGCGCTTCAGTCCGCGGGTCACGAGCTCACTCACGGGCGGTGCGTTCATGCTGCTCGTCGCTTTCGTGTTCCTGCTGGGTCTCAGCTGGGGCACTATCTGGCCCGTCTTCCTGATCATCGGCGGCCTGGGCATGCTCGTGTCCACCACCAGGCGCTGAGACGATCAGATCGCGGCGAGTACCCTGTCGACGATCTCGCCGGGTGGCAGCAGACAGTCGATGGTCAGTGCATCAGCGGGCAGTTCCAGCGTGTTGAACTGACTCTCGAGCAGGCTGGCCGGCATGTAATGCTCTTCACGCTGCTCGAGCCGTTCAGCGATCGCTTCGTACGGGGCATGCAGGTGCACGAACAGCACGTCAGTAAGGTCACCGCGGATCGTGTCGCGGTAAGCAGCTTTCAGCGCGGAGCAGGCCAGCACAAGCGGGGCTTCAGCGTCTCTTAACAGCGCGTGCAGGGAACGCAGCCACGGTTCGCGGTCGGCGTCATCAAGCGGACGGCCCGACCGCATCTTCTCGACGTTAGCCGGTGGATGGTAATCATCCGCATCAGCGAACGTCCAGCCCAGGCGCTCTGCGAGCAGGCTGCCGATCAGCGTCTTACCGGCGCCGGACACGCCCATCACGACGATTGCCTGCGGCTTGTTCACCGGAGCCGGTACAGGTTCTCGCCCGCGTTCTCGACGAGCAGCAGGCCTTCGTCTTCACGGTTCCGCCACGCCTCAGGGTCGATGCCTGCCGGGTCACGGTAGCCGAGGTTCACGCGCCGGCACACTTCTTCGGGGATGGCGGTTGCCAGCGTCACCCGGATGCGGGGCT
>CAYPKV010000224.1:0-1628 GCA_964411415.1 uncultured bacterium | reverse complement strand
TGCGGTGGTCGCCGAAGACTCCCCTCTCCTGGCTGATTCACCCCTGCCGGTGGTGCGGGTGGTCTCCGCAGAGGCAGCGACCGGGCCGCTGGCCGCCACCCTGCTGGGCAACCCGTCACGGCAGCTGACGGTGACCGGTGTCACCGGTACTGACGGCAAGACGTCGACTTCGTTCCTGCTGCGCCACCTGCTGAGCGCCCGGCACCGCACCGGACTGATCAGCACCGCCGGGGTACACGACGGTGCGGCGGAGCTCGAGCCCGACGGACACTTCACCACCCCGGAAGCACCGGAAGTACAGGCGTACCTGGCTGCAGCCGTGGCAGCGGGCAGCAGCCACATGGTGCTCGAGTCCAGCTCGCACGCCCTGGACCGGCACCGGCTGGCAGGCGTCAGTTTCGACCTTGCCGTGTGGACCAACCTGACCGAAGAGCACCTGGACTGGCACGGCAGCATGACCGGCTACCTGCAGGCGAAACGTACGCTGGTCGAGCGGGCCGGCACGGCCGTCCTCAACCGGGACGACCCGTACTTCAGCAGCTTCGCAGCGGCCGCCCGCCAGGTGATCAGTTACGGCCTCAGTCCGGACGCTGACTGGCAGGCGACAGCCGTGCAGGAAGCACCGGAAGGGCTCCGGTTCGAAGCCCGCGGCGCCGGACTGGTCCTGCCGGTGTTCCTGCCGCTGCTGGGCGCCTTCAACGTGCACAACGCGCTTGCTGCTCTGGCTGCAGCCGTGCGGCTTGGCCTTGATCCGGTGCAGGCTGCGGCCCGCTTCAGCAGTTTCGGTGGTGTGCCGGGGCGCATGCAGATCATCCACAGCGGTCAGTTCACGGTTACGGTCGACTTCGCCCACACGGGTCCCGCTCTGGAGAAGGCGCTGGCCGCACTGCGCCGGGTGACCCGGGGACGGGTGATCCTGGTGATCGGTGCAGCCGGAGAGCGCGATCACGGCAAACGGGTACCCCTGGCCCGTGCCGCCGTTGCTGGTGCAGAGCTGATCGTGTTCACTGAAGAGGACTCGCGCAGCGAAGACGTCAATGGCATACTGGCGCAGCTCGCTGCGGCAGCGGCGGAAGCAGGTGCCGCCCCTGGCCAGGTGCTGCTGGAACCGGACCGGCGTGAGGCGATCTCCCTGGCCCTGAAACAGGCCCGGCCGGGTGACCTCGTGCTGCTGGCCGGCAAGGGTGTGGAACGGACCCTGGAACGTCAGGACGAGGTCATCTCCTGGGACGAGCAGGCTGCAGCGCTTCAGGCACTGCAGAACCTCAGCTGAAGCCGTATACAATCAACGGAAATGAACGCAGTGGACATGATCCTCGCCAAACGGCGCGGCGGTACGCATTCAGCTTCTGAGCTGCAGGGCTTCCTGGACGGCTACCTGCAGGGCAGCGTCCCTGATTACCAGGTGGCCGCCTGGCTGATGGCGGTCTGTTTCCAGGGGATGACTGATGCCGAGACGGCGGACCTCACGACCGTCATGGCCCGCTCCGGCGACATGCTGGACCTGACCGACCTGCCGCATCCGGTCGACAAGCACTCAACCGGCGGCGTGGGCGATAAGGTGACGCTTGTCGTGCTGCCGCTGGTCGCGGCGGCGGGCGTGCCGGTCGCCAAGATGAGCGGGCGCG
>CAYPKV010000223.1:0-1646 GCA_964411415.1 uncultured bacterium | reverse complement strand
GGCTGACGACCTGGCTCACCTTGGCAGTCTGGCCACCAGCCCCGATGCCAACATCATCAAGCTGCCGAACATCAGTGCGTCGGTCCCACAGCTGAAGGCCGCCATCGCCGAGCTGCAGGCCGCAGGCTTCCCCCTGCCGGACTACCCGGACGAACCCACCAGCGACGCTGAGCGCGACACCCTGGCCCGGTACGACCGCGTGAAGGGCAGCGCCGTCAACCCGGTTCTGCGCGAAGGCAACTCGGACCGCCGTGCCCCGGCTTCGGTCAAGGCTTACGCCCGCAGCAACCCGCATTCCATGGGCGCCTGGTCGCAGGACTCGAAGTCCCACGTCGCGACCATGTCCGCCGGGGACCTGCGCTCCAACGAGGTGTCCACGACCGTCCAGGCCAGCCAGGCCGGTGATGCCCGCATCGAGCACGTCGCTGCTGACGGCACGGTCACCGTCCTGAAAGAGAAAATGCCGCTGCAGGAAGGCGAGATCGTCGATGCCACTTTCATGAGCCGCGCCGCACTGCAGGCGTTCCTCGCTGAGCAGGTCGCAGATGCCCGCGCTCAGGGTGTGCTGTTCAGCGTGCACCTGAAGGCCACCATGATGAAGGTGTCGGACCCGATCCTGTTCGGTCATACCGTGCAGGCCTACTTCGCGGACGTGTTCAGGGACCACGCGGACACGTTCAGCGAACTGGGCGTGAACGCCAACAACGGCCTCGCGGCCCTGTACTCGAGTCTCGCAGCCCTGCCGGCGACCAAGCGTGCTGAGATCGAAGCTGACCTGCAGGCCGCGCTGGATCGCGGCCCGGCCATGGCGATGGTCGATTCGGACCGCGGCATCACCAACCTGCACGTGCCGAGCGACGTCATCGTCGACGCTTCGATGCCGGCCGCCATCCGCAACTCCGGCAAGATGTGGGGACCGGACGGTCAGGCGCACGATACGAAGTTCGTGATCCCGGACAGCTCGTACGCCGGTGTTTACCAGGCTGTCATCGACGACTGCCGCACGAACGGCGCGTACGATCCGCGCACCATGGGCAGCGTACCGAACGTGGGTCTTATGGCCCAGAAGGCCGAGGAGTACGGCTCGCATGACAAGACTTTCGAGCTGGAAACCGCCGGCACGGTCCGCATCGTGACTGCGGCTGGCGAGACGCTGCTGGAGCGTCAGGTCGAAGCTGGTGACGTCTTCCGGTCGGCCACGGTGAAGGACGCTCCGGTGCGGGACTGGGTGAAGCTGGCTGTGAACCGCGCCCGCGCAACCGGTGTTCCCGCCGTGTTCTGGCTGGACCGCGAACGTCCCCATGACGCTCAGGTGATCGCCAGGGTGGAACGTTACCTGCAGGACCACGACACGTCCGGCCTGGACATCCGTATCCTGTCGCCGGTCGAGGCGACGAAGCTGTCGGTGGAGCGTATCCGCCAGGGTCTGGATACGATCTCGGTCACGGGCAACGTGCTGCGGGACTACCTGACTGACCTGTTCCCCATCCTGGAGCTGGGTACGAGCGCGAAGATGCTGTCGATCGTGCCGCTCATGAACGGCGGCGGCCTGTTCGAGACGGGCGCCGGCGGCTCAGCCCCGAAGCACGTGCAGCAGTTCACGGCTGAGAACTACCTGCGCTGGGATTCACTGGGTGAGTTCCTGG
>CAYPKV010000222.1:0-1661 GCA_964411415.1 uncultured bacterium | reverse complement strand
CGCAGTTCGCTGCTGGACGTGCTCCGCACTGACTACATGCGCACCGCCCGCAGCAAGGGCGTGCACCCGTTCCGGGCCGTCGTCGTGCACGGGCTGCGTAACGCACTGCTGCCGGTCATCACCTTCCTGGGCATGCGCATCGGCGGGATCATCGCCGGCAGCGTCGTACTCGAGACGGTGTTCGCCTGGCCCGGCGTCGGCAGGCTGCTGGTCTCCAGCGTCAAGAGTGGCGACTTCCCGATGGTGCAGTTCGCGATGATCGTCATCGCAGCTTCCGTGGTCGTTGCCAACCTGCTCACTGACTACACCTACTCGCTGCTGAACCCCAGGATCCGGGTCGCATGAGACGCCGACTGCCACCGCCCCTCGTCAGCATCGCGATCTGCACGCTGATCGGCCTGGCGCTGGCTGCCGTGTTCGCCGGAGTCATCGCCCCGCTCGATCCTGCGTACCAGAACCTGCGCGCCAGGAACCTGCCACCGGCGTTCCTGCCCGGCGGTCAGCCCGAGTACCTGCTCGGAACCGACCAGATCGGCCGTGACGTGCTCTCGCGCATCCTGTTCGCGCTGCGCTCCTCGCTCGGACTTGCCGCCATCGGCACGACCATCAGCCTCACCCTGGGAGTCAGCCTGGGACTGCTGGCGGGAATGGCTGGCGGACCGGTCGGCCGTTTCGTGATGATGCTCGTCGACGCCCAACTGGCCCTGCCGACGCTGCTGCTCGCCATGGGTGCCGTGGCTGTGTTCGGCAGCAGCCTGCCCGTACTGATCGCCATCCTCGGCGTGCTTGGCTGGGAAGGTTTCGCCCGACTGACCCGCGGCATGGTGCTGTCCATCCGCGAACAGCCGTACGTCGAAGCCAGCCGCGCCGTCGGCAGCGGCCCTGTTCACATCGGCGTCCGTCACATACTGCCCAACCTGGCGTCACCACTGCTGGTCGTCATGACCGGCAACTTCGCCGGACTCATCCTCACTGAATCGACTCTGTCTTTCCTCGGCCTTGGGGTGCAGCCATCGACACCCTCGCTCGGCGCCATGGTCGGCGCGGGCCGCGACTACATGGCGACGGCCTGGTGGATCGTCGCCGTACCCGGAGCTTTCCTCTTCATGATCACGATGTCCGCCGCCCTGCTGGGCAGCACCGCCCTGGCCCAGGCGCCCGAGACCAACACCCTGCGTGTCGGTGTCACAGCCCTGCCCGCCGGTCACGACCCCGCGCGTGACCTGACCAACGCCGCCATCCAGTTCCACTACAACATCTTCGACACCCTGATCCTGAAAGACCACACCTCGGAGCAGCCCGTGTACCTGTCGGGCCTGGCCACTGACTGGCACTGGGCCGAGGACAACGTCCTGGAAGTCACCCTCCGCGAGGACGTACTGTTCCACGACGGCAGCACCCTGACCGCTTCCGATGTCAAGTTCTCACTGGAGCGCGTGCAGCCCGAACCGCCTTACGCCACCGCCTACGACCGCCTGTTCTCCAACCTGAACCACGTGGAAATCGTCGACGACAGCACCGTGCGCATCGTCTACACCCGCCCCGACCCCATCGCCATCGACATCCTCACCACCAGCGAGACCTCGTTCCGCGTTCAGGCCATGGTGTCGCGCATCGCGCACCTGACGATCATCGACGCCCTGTACACCGCACTCGCCGAG
>CAYPKV010000221.1:0-1670 GCA_964411415.1 uncultured bacterium | reverse complement strand
TCCAGCCCGGCATAACCACCGCCCTGGACGTGTCGTGGTGGCTGCGGGAACGCACCCGTGAGCTGGGCCTGACCTGCTGGTTCCAGCCATCGGTATCGATCCAGCGCCGCGGCGCGAACATCGGGCCGATAGGCGCTTCACCCGACGTGGTGATCATGCCCGGCGACCTGCTGCACTGCGACTTCGGCCTGCACTTCTTCGGGCTGGCGACCGATACCCAGCAGAACGCGTACGTGCTGCGGCCAGGTGAGTCGGCGGCACCGGCCGGACTCAGTAATGCACTGCGCGTGGCGAACCGGCAGCAGGACATCCTGGCCGAAGCGATGGTCGCCGGCCGCAGTGGCAACGAGATCCTGACCGCTGCCCTGGCCGGCATGCGCGAGGCCGGCATCGAAGGACGCATCTACACGCATCCGGTCGGCTACCACGGTCACGGCGCCGGCCCGATGATCGGCCGTTACGACAACCAGGTGTCCCTGCCGGGCACCGGCGACGCGCTGCTGCATGACGACACCCTGTTCTCGTTCGAGATGTACTGCCACTGCGACGTGCCGGAATGGGACGGGCAGCAGATCATGCTGGCCACCGAGCAGATCGTGGCGTTCACCGAAGGCCGCATCGCCTTCCTGGGCGGGCGGCAGGAGGAGCTGCACCTGGTTTGAGGGATGGTGGCCCAGGCTGCATCGTGATTTCGCCGGTCAATCTAAGGGCGGTAGCCACTGGCCAATATCACCCTCGGCCAGACGTTTGCGGACAGCTGCTGCGAAACGTGGGGCATGCCGGTGCTCCAGATCGTTCAGGAGCTCCTCGAATGTCATTGGGGGCTGCCTGAAGTCTGCCACCTGTAAGTGCAGTAAGTCAAACATCTGGTCAGGCGCCCGGTTGAACAACTCGAGCAGGAAGGTATCAGCTGACATCGCGCGCAAGCCCTCGGGTAACGGCACGAGATCGCCCAAGCGCCCACATTCGGGCCACTCCAGCTGCAGTGGCACGACCATGCCTGATCAGGTTTCTTGTGGTTTCTGCCAGTCGATTACTGCGGGCAAAGGGAGGCGCCGTATTCCGGACACGGCTGTTCAGTCGCTCTTCAGTTCGGCTTCGTAGCCACCCAGTTCTTCGGTCAGGTGAGTGAGTTTCCGCAGTCCTTCACGGCGTTTGGCGTCCCTTGCGGCCTTGTAGGCCAGTACATCGGCGGACAGTACTCGCCGGTGGGTGTTCACCCGCCTGGAGGGGATCTCGCCGGCGTCAAGCAGTCTGACCAGGTACTGGCGGGACACGTTCAGCAGATCAGCAGCCTGTTGAGTAGTAAGTTCCTCGGGCACACTGACCACACTGGCACCGTCCCCCCGGCCCAGCAGGAGAAGGAGACGCTCGAGCAGCACGCCAGCTTCAGCAGGCAGGCTGCGGGCGTCCTCACCCTCGATTACCAGTTTCAGAGTGCCTTCCCGACCGGCAAGCAAACCGGCCAGTTCTTTGAACTCCTCACGGCGTGCTGGAGCCACAGTGATCGGTTCCAGCCGGTTGACACGCTCTTCAAGGTTGTTGATCGCGGCAGTTGCCATGGTCCGCCTCCATCGCTATTCTACTCGAAATCAACCCAAACGCAACGATGTTGCCGTTACGGCCTGCGACTGCCAGGTGTCCCAGCCGGGCACCGGCGACGCGCTGCT
>CAYPKV010000220.1:0-1673 GCA_964411415.1 uncultured bacterium | reverse complement strand
CAGGGCCTGGCGCTCGGCAACTTCCTCGGTACCGATGGACTGCGTGCCAACCTGGCCGCTGCCTACAAAGAAGCCGGCCAGACCGGGCGTGCGATCAGCCACTACCGCGAGCTGTCCGAAACGTCTCCCGATCCGACCCTGCGCTGCACCGCCTGGTGCAACCTGGCGCGCTTCGCGCACGAAGCCGGCGACAGCGCCGAGCTCACCCGCTGCCTTGACGCCGCCCGGCACGACGTGCAGCTGACCGACTTCCCGTTCATCCGGGCCCGCGTCGCAGCCGCCGTCGCCACGTTCGGCACCGGCGACGCTGACCTGAGGCTGGTGCGCGAACTGCTGAGCGGCGTCGATACCACCAGCCTGCCGGACTGGCTGCAACGCGACCTCGAGCAGGTCGCCGTCCACCTGTAACGCCCCCGTAACGCCGCGGACTGCACCCTGTCGCCATGACGGGACGAAAGGCAGAGGCGGGTTTCATCATCCGGGTGGTCCGCAGGAACGGCCGGCGACATATCGTCGTGCACGACCTGCGGACGGGACGCAGCCAGGAGTTCTCTTCGTGGAGCAGGGCATCCAGGAATATGCGTCGGCTCAGCGATGAAACCGGCACCAGCCTCCGTTGAACCGTGATTGGAGGCAAGCGATGAAACCCAGACTCATACCGGCAACCTTCGTGATCCTGCTGCTGGCCGCCTGCGGTGGCCCACCGGCCAGTCCGGTGAACCAGGCACCGTCCGCCCAGTTCACCGCCTCGACCGTGTCCGGGCCGGCTCCCCTGACCGTGCTGTTCACGGCAGCAGACTCCCGTGATCCTGACGGCACCATCGTCAGGTACGACTGGACGTTCGGTGATGGCACCACATCGACCGGCCTGGAAACCAGCCACACGTTCACGGCCGCGGGCCGCTTCGAGGTCGTCCTGCGGGTGACCGACAACGTTGGCGCCATCGGCGAAGCCTTCCTGCACGTGACAGTAACCGCCGGCGATGGCCAGCCCGGCGGCCCAGGCGATCCAGTTGAGCCAGGCGAACCGGGTGACCCGCTGCCCGAAGCGCAGCTGGCCGGAGCTGCCCTGCAGGTGGTGTCCGAGAAACGCGAGGTCCAGTACGACAGCACCGCCCTGGCGTTCGAAAGCGTGCTGCACGCGAGTCAGGTGGCCGGCAGCACCGGCTACGTGTTCAACGGCACCGTTACGCAGACCGGGCCCAGCAGCTGGAGCTACAGTCCGACACCGGCAGACCGGCTGATCCTGCAGTTCCAGAACGGCAACACGGTCGAGGTCGTGTTCACGGCTCTGGACGGGGACCTGTCCGGTGATCACGCGAAGTTCCTGCGCAACCCCCACAGCCTCCAGTTCCGGCTGAGCCGCACGGTCAGCGGCGTCACGGAGTTCCTGACCTTCACCTCACAGCGCGACGGCAGCAGGTTCACTGACGCCCTGCAGGGCGAGGTCGTGGTCGGCGACATCCGCTGGACTGTCGACCTGCGCAGCGCCGGCACGTATCGCAACATCGTGGACGTCGAGATCGATTACGAGTCCGAGGAAAGGGTGACCGGGACGCTGGTGGGCGGTGGCATGACGGCGAACGTTGACGAGTACTGGCGGTACCGCTACCTGCTGGTCGACAACGCTGTCGAGAACAACGACCGGCAGAGCGCCACCTCCTGGACGTTCG
>CAYPKV010000219.1:0-1703 GCA_964411415.1 uncultured bacterium | reverse complement strand
AGTTTGGTGAACAGTCCTGCCTGGTAACTCAGGTCTTTCTCGCGGCACTCCTCAGGGGTGTACTCAGGTTCGGTGAGGGTGTATTCGAGGAAGTCCAGAACCAGGCCGGTCTGGCGGCCGCGTTCGGTCTCGTCGATCGGGAAGACCTCGCGGACCGCGGCCTGGAGGCCGATGTCCTCGCGCAGGGCAGCCGGAACGTCCCGTTGCAGGAACTGATCAAACGATTTGATCTGGATGTTGGTGAGGTTGGGCAGTTCGATGACTTCATCGATGCTGCCGAACGATCTGATTTCGCGCATCTTCACCCCTTAGAAGAAGAGAACGGCGGCCTGGGCCTTCGGGTCGGTGCTTGCAATCCGGGGAAATAGTTCTGCTAAGATAACCGTGTCTGAGCTGAGGGTGCGGCCAGCAGCGGTGCTGCTGAGCCCAACAGGAAACGGCGCGCACGCAGTTGACCGCGAGCCCGCTTTCCCGGCTGACTTTTCATACCGGCTTTCACCGGCGTTCCTGATCTTCAAAGCAACTCCCTGCAGCTACAGGTGGAACCTCAAAGGATGAGGCTATCACAAGATAGGTCGGGCGGGCGTGGTCAGGGCTACTGTGCACCCTGACCACGCCGTTATCGCCCGTTGCATCCGGTACGCGCTGGCGCTTACTTGACTTCTACGGTTGCGCCGGCAGCTTCGAGCTTGGCCTTGATGTCGTCGGCTTCGTCCTTGGAGACGTTCTCCTTGACGACGCCACCGGACTCGACGAGGTCCTTGGCTTCCTTGAGGCCGAGCTCAGTGATGGCACGGACTTCCTTGATGACCTGGAGCTTGCTGGCACCGGCATCCTTGATGCTGACGGTGAACTCGCTCTGCTCGGCGGCAGCGGCGCCACCGGCGTCGCCACCGGCGGCAGCGCCACCGACGAACGCGCCCATGGGCATGGCGGCGGCGGCTTCAACGCCCCACTTGTCCTTGAGTGCATCAACGAGATCAACGAGTTCCAGAACGGTCAGGCCGCTCAGCTGTTCAACGAGGGCTTCTTTATCGAATGCCATGATTATGCTTCCTCCATCTTGTTCTTGTAGTTAGTGATTACGGATACCAGATTGCGCTGCGGACCTTCGAGTACGCCGACCAGCTGCTGCAGGGGGGCCTGCAGTACGCCGACGAGCTCGCTGAGGATCTGCTCACGTCCGGGCAGCTTGGCGACACGGGCCAGAGCCTCGGGTCCGACCTTGCTTCCCTGGAGCATGCCGCCTTTGGGGGCGGGCAGTTCCTTGGCATGGTCCTTGGCGAAGTCGGTGATCGCCTTGACAGGTCCGACCGGATCCTCGCCCGTGAGGACGAGAGCCGTCGGTCCTTTCAGCTGGTCATCGAAACCCTCGACGCCATGCTCACGCAGTGCGACGTTGATGAGGGTGTTCTTCGCGACCAGAAGGCGGCCGCCTTCGGCCTTTACCTTCGCCCGGAGGGCGTTAAGGTCTGCTGCGCTCAACCCCTGGTAGTCGACAAGGAAGAACGTGGACCGCTCTTTGAGCAGGTCACGAAGTTCTGCCACCGACGCGATGTTTCTTGGGTTGGCCATCAGTTCCCTTTCGTAGGAATGACTTCAGTTCCTGAGCTTCAGGAACAACCGCGAAGCGCAGTACGCCTCGGCAGGATCTTTAAGCCAGGCTGGCCCCTGCTGTCTCGAACGCCTGTGGTGCCGTGTGG
>CAYPKV010000218.1:0-1704 GCA_964411415.1 uncultured bacterium | reverse complement strand
CGAGGATCATCGCGAACGGTTCGAAGGGGATGCCGCCTGGCTGTCTGACGGCACTGGCCTGCTGGTCGGCAGCTCCGAGACGATCCTGCAGCTGGACGGCACGACTGTCGCCGCGCTGGAGAGTCCGCTGGGCCGGGGCATCAGCCTCAGCGCCGTAGCAGCAGACGGAGACGGCGCCCTGATCGTCGGTCAGCGCGGCGTGACCATCAGCTGGCAGGACGGTGAACTGAGTCTGCAGACGCTGCCCAGCTTCCGTGATTTCAACGACCTGCACATCCTGGAAGACGGCCGCGCCCTCGTCGTCGGCGAACGTGGCACGCTGCTGCGCCGCATCGACGGCGTCTGGCAGGAGGACAGCTCACCCGACAGCCGTGCCCTGCGCGCTGCCTGGCTTGGCGAGGACGGCAGTGGCCTGGCCGCCGGCCGTAACGGCGTCGTACTGCAGCTGGGCGAGGACGGCTGGGAACGGCTGGAGACCGGCACCGAGCGGCACTTCCGTGCCATCGGCCTGGTGGACGGCATCCCGGCAGTGATCGGCTCTGACCCGTTCGTGAACAAGCTCGCGCCCCCGTCGGCACAGCACTGGTTCGGCACTGACCACCTGGGTCGCGACCTGTTCAGCCAGAACGTCTACGGCTCACGCATCGCGCTGCTGGTCGGCTTCCTCGGTGCGCTGCTCGTCGTGCTGATCGGCACCAACGTCGGACTGTTCGCGGGCTACTTCCGCGGCCGCACCGACACGATACTCATGCGTACCGTCGACGTCATGTACGGCATCCCCTTCGAACCGTTCGCGATGATCCTCGTGCTGCTGTTCGACCCGAGCCTGACCATCGTCATCGTCGCAGTGTCGCTGCTCACCTGGCGCACCGTGGCCCGCCTCATCCGCTCCCAGGTGCTGTCGCTGTCCGAACGGCCGTTCGTGAAGGCCGCCCGCGTGGCAGGCGCATCCGACCTGCGCATCCTTTACCTCCACATCGCGCCGAACATACTGCCGCTCGTGCTTCTGCAGCTGGCCATCATCGTCGGTTCGTCGATCATCGCCGAGGCAACACTCTCGTTCCTGGGCCTGGGACCGCCCCAGAGCATCTCGTGGGGCGGCATCCTTCACAACGCCCGCCTCTCGGGTGCCTGGCGCACCGCCTGGTGGTGGAACCTGCCCCCTGGAGTTTTCATAATGCTGACCGTACTGGGAGTGTTCTTCATCTCCCGTTCGCTTGAAGTGCTGGCCAACCCGCGCCTGAGGTCCCGCTGATGTCAGGAACCGCAGACCGCGAGCTGCTGCTCGACGTTAACGACCTGCAGATCCACTACCGGACGGGAGCGGGCCCGGTCCGTGCTGTCGACGGCATCGACCTGAAGCTGAAACCCGGCGAGGCGATGGGCCTGGTCGGTGAATCCGGCTGCGGCAAGACCACCGCGGCCAAGAGCATCCTGCGCCTGCTGCCGGACAACGGCTCCATAGCCGGCGGTTCGATCGGTTTCGAAGGCCGCGACTTAGCGGGCCTGGATGCTGAGTCCATGCGGCGCACCCGCTGGAAAGACATCGCCTGGATATCCCAGGCCGCCATGAACGCGCTTGACCCGATCCAGCGCGTGGGCGACCAGATAGTGGAGGCGATGCAGGCCCATGTGAAGATCAGCCGCCAGGACGCCATGGCGCGGGCAGCCGACCTGTTCCGCGAGGTCGGCATCGACCCGGGC
>CAYPKV010000217.1:0-1742 GCA_964411415.1 uncultured bacterium | reverse complement strand
GCGGGACATGCCAGTCAACCGGCCGACCTCAGCAAGCGAGTAACCGCGCGCCTGACGCACCGCTTTGAGCCGGCGGCCCAGATGCTCGGCGCTCATGCCGCCTCACATCCCGCTAAAGTCATTTCATTGAACATAATGTCCATAATACTGAACTGGAGTGCCAGACCATGACAGAAACTTCCCAGGCCGCGGCCAACCTCCTCGACAGCAACTTCGCACTGCGCCAGGGCGACACGCTCACCTTCGTGAGCGACGGCAGCAAGGAGGGCCTCGCTGCGGCGCTCGCCGAAGCATCTGAGGAGCGCGGCATCGCGTTCAGCGCCTTCGTCCTGAACGAAGAGCCGTCCTACGAACTGCCCGCCGCGGCCACCGAACTCCTGTACGCCTCCACCGCCGCGCTCATCAGCACCCGCCGTTCCTACACGCACACCGACGGGGTACGCGGCGCAGCCCGCGCGGGCGCCCGGATCGCCACCAACAGCCGCATCACAGAGGCGCAGCTAGTGGGCGGACTGCTTGGCGATTACCAGGCGATAGCTGCTTTGGGAGCAGTTTATGCCGCGCGCCTGCAGGACGCCAGCACCGTCCGCATCACCAGCGCCGCCGGCACGGACCTGACCTTTGGCATCCGCCACCAGGCGGGCATGCGCGAGACCGGTCTGTACGTCGAACCCGGCATGGTCGGCAACCTGCCCGCTGGCGAGGCAGCCTGCGGCATCGACGACGGCACGGGCGAAGGCGTGCTGGTCGTTGATGGCAGTTACCCAGGCCTGGGCATGCTGGACGAGCCCGTTTCACTGCACTTCGAGGACGGTGCCATCGTCCGGGTCACCGGCTCGCGCGCTGCCGAGCTCGAGGCCCTGCTTGACGCTGCCGGCCCGGGCAGCCGCCTGCTGGCCGAGCTGGGCATCGGACTGAACCCCGGCTTCGAGATCCAGGGCAACACTCTGCTGGACGAGAAGATCGCCGGTACCATCCATATCGCGACCGGCAACGACGTTACATTCGGCGGTTCGAACGCGGTTTCGTACCACGCAGACGCGGTCATCCGCAGTCCACAGCTGTACCTGGACGGGGTGCAGGTGGAGTTGCCTCAGTAAGTCAGCATGCGGCCAGCACCAGCGTGCGGTCGACCTGGACCACCAGCAGCAGATGGTCCGAACCGTAGCCGCGACGCGGCTCCAGCAGGATGACGTGATGGTCACGGGCCGTCAACAGATCCCGCAGGTCGTAGCTGACATCGAACCAGGTGTCGACGTGTATCGAGCGGGTGATGAGCGTGGCGTTATCCTTGCGATGCACGTCAACCAGGTAGCAGCCAACGCCGACCTGTTGGGCGTAATCCTGAAGCAGCGTTCGGGCAGAGTTGTAAAGACCTCCACTACGGACCTGGTCCCAGCCGGGCAGTACCGCACCGGTACTCAGGCTGGTGGCTGCCATAACTGGTTGCAGCAACGTGAAAACCAGCGCCAGCAGGGCGAATCGGACTGAGCGTTGCATCATGGGTTCCTCCTCAGGCTGGAACGGTCCGAGCTTTGACCGCTCCAGCCTCAGTCTGGAACCCCATTGCGACAGCTACTGACGCTCAGTAACCTGCTGCCGCGACCGGCAGGCCCGTTATCAGCTGCGGTAACGGGCTGTACTCCACGTAACCGAACCCAAGGCCGCCGGAATTGTTGTAGCCGGAAGTGAACAGGGTGCCACCGATCACGGCATAGCTGCCGAACCCACCGAACGCCAGG
>CAYPKV010000216.1:0-1744 GCA_964411415.1 uncultured bacterium | reverse complement strand
GTTGATGATATCGGCTTTAGAGGCCATGTGTCCCTCCTTTCAAGAGCTGACCGCATTAAGCTACCACGTACCTACAGCACTTTGACAAGACCTTAAATGCCGTTGCCCATCGTATCCGGAGGCCGAAAGCAGCTGTCTCGCCGGCCGGTCAGCCCTGTGTCTGGCTGCGGGCGAGGTTGAAAACGAAGCGGGCGAGGAAGATCCCCAGCACCAGCAGCGGCAGGGACAGAAGCATGGAAAGCCCGTCCAGGCCGGCTTCGGGACGCAACAGGAAGCCCAGCCAGGTGCCGGTCAGCAGGATCATCCCGGCGATGCCGCTCAGTACGTACGCGTTCGGCTGGTTGCGCCGCAACAGCCACAGGGTCAGGAAGTAACCGAGCATCAGGTAGAAGCCCGCCTTGATGACGCTGTTGAGTGTGCCCTCCTCCGCAGAAGGCACGACTGCCTGCAGGATGATGAAGAAAACGGTCGCCGCTGCGAGCGCACCGGAGAAGCGGCCCGGGTCGTTACGGCCTGCAGGCTGCGCAGCCGGAGCGGAACCTGACGTTCCCTTGCTGCGGCCAGCCGTCACGCGTGCGGCAGCCTCTTGCCTGCGCCGGTCACGCTGGGCCCGCAGCTGAGCGAGCCGTTTCTGCCGTTCAGCCCGCCGTTCTTCTTTCTCGCGGTCCAGTTTCTTGGTCTGCTTGTCCTGCGCGCGGCGCAACTGGCGGTTCATCGACATGAAAGGGAGCATACCGCGCCGGCAGCGCTGCAGCCGGGCGTTAAGATGCCCTGATGACAGACACGGTCCGGGAGCATCAGGAAGAACTGGCTGCGCAGATCAGCGACATGGTTGCCGCACGCCGCTTCAAGGAGATCCGGGAACTGCTGCAGCCGCTGGCGGCCGTTGACGTAGCTGAACTGATCACGCTGCTCGAGCGCGGTCAGGAGGCGGTCGTGTTCCGACTGCTGCCCCGCAACCTCTCCGCCAGCGTGTTCGAGCACCTGCCGCTCGATGCCCAGCACGCGCTCATGACCTCCCTCGGTGATGCCGAGGTGAAGAACGTCCTGGACGCGATGGCACCGGACGACCGGACGATGCTGCTGGAAGAGCTGCCGGGCCGCATCACCAAGCGGCTCCTGAACCTGCTGGCACCTGAGGAGCTGCGGATCGCCACCCAGCTGCTCGGTTACCCGCCCGAGTCGATCGGGCGCAGCATGACCCCGGATTACGTCGCCGTCAAACCCGGCTGGACAGTCCGTGAGGCCCTCGACCACATCCGTCTGTACGGCCGGGACAGCGAGACACTGAACGTCGTGTACGTGACAGCTCCGGGCGGCCGGCTGCTCGCGGACATCCGCATGCGCGAGCTGCTGCTGGTTGCACCGGAGACACCGATTTCAGACCTTATTAAACCCGGTGTCACCGCACTTTCAGCCCTGGATGACCAGGAAGAGGCTGTTCAGGTGTTCCGTCGCCTTGACCGGTCTGCCCTGCCGGTCACCGACTCTGATGGCGTGCTCGTCGGAATCGTCACCGTGGACGACGTTCTCGACATCGCCCAGGAAGAAGCGACCGAGGACATCCACAAACTGGTCGGTTCGGAGCGCCTCGACCAGCCGTACCTGAAGATGCGGTTCGGCAGCATGCTCCGCAAACGCTCGATGTGGCTCATCGTCCTGTTCTTCGGGCAGATGATGACCGCCACGGCCATGGGCCGCTTCGAGGCGGAACTGGCCCAGGCGATGATCCTGGCGCTGTTCG
>CAYPKV010000215.1:0-1828 GCA_964411415.1 uncultured bacterium | reverse complement strand
CGGTAGTCGATGCGGCAGCGGGGCGCCACCAGGTAAAGTTCACTGAATCCGAAGTTCTTCATCGCCCGGGCAGCAGCACCGACGTTGGCGCTGTCCTTGCTGCTGACCAGTACTATCCGTGGCGGCATTCCCCCACGATAGCAGCGTCCCCGACCGTGACGGTCGGGGACGCAGATTTTCCTGTTCAGACGTCCGCTGCCAGCGGAACGGTCAGTGCTGGATCAGGCAGCGTTCTTCTGCAGTTCAGCGATGCGGCGTGCCATACGGGCCTTGCGGCGGGCAGCCGTGTTGCGGTGCAGGGTCGAACCCTTGGCGGCCTTGTCGATCAGGCTCTGCGTTACGCGCTCGAACTTCGCAGCTGCGTCGAAGTCACCGGATTCAGCAGCGGCAACAGCCTTCTTGCTGAACGTACGGATGGTGCTCTTGCGAGCGCGGTTGGCAGCGCGTGCCTTCTCTGACTTGATGATCCTCTTCTTAGCCGACTTGGTGTTAGCCATTGTTCTCCTAAATGCTTTAGATCTTGGACCTGACACTTCAGGGGCGCCGCCGCCCTGAAGGAGCAGCACCGTTCCGTTAGCCGTGACATCGTAGCACAGCCGCCCCCGGCCGGGCAACCAGCGGGCAACAGCAGCCGGGATACTGGTAGAATCGTAACCAACTGGAACACCCCCGGGTACGAACCCGGTACAGGGCTGGAGGCAATAGTGGAGATCACCCTCAAGATCAGGCGCTTCAATCCTGAGAAGGACCTGCTGCCACATTTCGTAGAGTACAAGGTCGATGTGCTGCCAACTGACCGCGTCCTGGACGTGCTTAACCACATCAAGTGGGAGATCGACGGCACCCTGGCATTCCGGCGCAGCTGCGGTCACGGCATCTGCGGTTCAGACGCGATGCGGATCAACGGCGTCAACCGCCTCGCCTGCAAGGTGCTGGTCCAGGACCTGGGTAACTTCATCACCGTTGAACCGCTGGGGGCCTTCCGCGTTCACAAGGACCTTATCGTCGACATGGAGCCGTTCTTCGACGCTTACAAGGCTGTCAAGCCGTACCTGATCAACGACGAGGCCCCACCTCCCGCCGAGCGGCTGCAGAGCCCCGAGCAGCGGGCGGTGTTCGACGATACGACCAAGTGCATCCTCTGCGCCGCCTGCACCAGCAGCTGCCCGGTGTTCTGGACCAACGGCCGTTACATCGGCCCTGCCGCCATCGTGAACGCGCACCGCTTCATCTTCGATTCGCGTGACACTGCACCGCACGAGCACCTGAAGGCCATGCAGGCTCCCAACGGCGTCTGGCGCTGCCGCAAGGCGTTCAACTGCACGGAAGCGTGCCCGCGCGGCATCAAGATCACCGAACGCATCGGTGAGGTGCAGCGCTTCATCGCCACTGCCCGCGCTTAAGGGTCAGTAACCAACCGAAAAGGAAGTCGGGCTGTCCGGAGTTCCGGACAGCCCGACGCTGGTCATCGCTGCGCTGCAGCTCCGCTGCGGCGGCAGTCGCCCTGCGGGCGGTTGCGGCGGCGGTAGCCACCCGTGCCCTGGCCACGGTCGGGCCGGCGGCCAGCCTGCGGACCACGGCCAGCGGGGGGCGGCGGGATGTGCGTGGCCCGGGTCACCCGGAAACCTTCCACTTCGCGGTTGATGAGTCTGGCGACGTCCGCAGCCGGTACATCAGCCACAGCTCCGTCCCAGATGGGCATGATCCGGCCGATCTGGCTGGCGCCCGCATCCTTCAGCAGCCTGACCACGTGCGGCGGGGTGAGCCGGCCGCCACTCAGTTCCAGGGTCACCTGACCGGGCTCACCCGTCAGGAGACTGGCTTCCTC
>CAYPKV010000214.1:0-1854 GCA_964411415.1 uncultured bacterium | reverse complement strand
CCAGTCGCGGTCGTACTCCCGGTCGGCCGGACCGCCGTACTGCTGCGGCCGTTCGCAGTACGGGTTGCGGAACTGCCAGCCTGTCTCTTCCCACTCTTCCCGGCGGGAATCCAGGTCGCGGCGCCGTTCCGCGTCTTCGTCGCCGAACCAGGAACGTACCTCGTCCCGGCTGCGGTTCCAGAAGTTGCGGTTCCTGTCGTAATAATCGCGTGCCATGTCACTCCCCCTGTTCCGGCCGGGTCATGAGGCGGCCCGGTCAGTTGGTCGGAGGATAGACAGCGGAAGCGGCTGTGAATGTGGGCGGGCCGCAATTGTGGCGCCCGGCGGTTCTCAGGTGGGTGGCCGGATGCTGATGCCCTGCTCCAGCAGGAACGCCTTGAGCGCGGGGATGCGCACCGTGCCTGAATGGAACACGCTGGCGGCCAGTGCGCCGTCAACGTCGGCCTTCTGGAACACTTCACTGAAATGCTCCATCCGGCCGGCCCCGCCGGAGGCGACAAGCGGTACCGAGCACACCCGGCGGACCGCCTGCAGCTGTTCAGTGTCGTAGCCTTCACGGACACCGTCAGAACCCATGCAGTTGAGCACGATCTCACCTGCACCCAGCTCCTGGGCGCGCACGACCCAGTCCAGGGTCCGCCAGGCCAGTGCCCGTGTGCGTTCCGGATCACCGGTGTACTGGCGCACCCGCCATTCACCATCAGCGTCCAGCAGGCTGTCCACGCCGACGACCACGCACTGCACCCCGAACTCGCCAGCCAGCTCGCTGATCAGCTCCGGACGTTCCAGGGCAGGGGAGTTGATGGAGATCTTGTCAGCGCCCGCGTTGAGCACTTCCCGGGCCTGCCCGGTCGAGCGGATGCCACCTGCGACGCAGAACGGGATGTCGATGACCCGGGCGATCCGTTCGATCCAGCTGCGGTCCACGCTGCGGCCTTCCGGGCTGGCGCTTATGTCGTAGAACACCAGCTCGTCGGCACCCTCGTCCCGGTAACGACTGGCCAGCTCTTCGATGTCGCCCATGACGGTGTGGTCACGGAAGCGGACGCCTTTGACCACTTTGCCGTCGCGGACGTCCAGGCAGGGGATGATCCTTCTCGTGACTGTGGATTCGCTCATGACAGCTCCATGAAGTTGCGGAATATGCGGGCACCGACATCTGCAGAGCGCTCCGGATGGAACTGGGTGCCGCGGACGTTGCCGCGCTGTACCGCGGCGCTGAACGGCGCGCCGTGAACCGTGGCGGCAGTGGTGTCACCGCTCAGCGGGGCCCGGAACGAATGGACGAAGTACGCGTACGGGTCGGACCCCAGGCCGTGCAGCAGCGGGTCGTCGCGCTGCACCTGCAGCCGGTTCCAGCCCATATGCGGTACCCGCAGGCCGGCCGTTGCCGTGAACGCACTGACCCGGCCCGGGATCAGTCCCAGGCCGCTCACGTCGCCTTCTTCACTGCTGTCGAACAGCAGCTGCATGCCGAGGCAGATACCGAGCACCGGCTGGGTCAGGGAGCGGATGAGTGCGACGAGGCCTGAGTCGTGCAGCCGCTGCATGCCCGGGCCGGCGGCGCCAACACCGGGCAGCAGCACCCGGTCGGCTGCAGCTATGACCTGCGGGTCCCGGCTCAGTTCAGCCCGGACCCCCAGACGCTCGAAAGCGGCACGGACCGAGCCGATGTTGGTCCCGCCGGAGTCGACCAGCACCACGCTCTTCACTGGCGGGCCTTCACTCCCCGGATCGCTGCGAACATCGGGATCGAGCTGGCCTGCTTCTCGAGCGGATCGGGCAGCTCGCTGAAGGCATCAATCATGAGTCCACCGCGGAACATGCCGCTGAAGTACGCCTCGAGCGGCCGGT
>CAYPKV010000213.1:0-1882 GCA_964411415.1 uncultured bacterium | reverse complement strand
CACCGGCGGCTGGGTCGACAACCTGATCATGCGGGTGATGGACGTGCTGCTGGCATTGCCCGGCATCCTGCTGGCCATCGCCATCGTCGCGGCCCTGGGGCCGAGCATCGTCAACGCCATGCTGGCGATCGCCATCGTGCGTATCCCGACCATGGCCAGGCTCATCCGGGCTGAGGTGCTGGCACTTCGCGAACTGGAGTTTGTCGAAGCCGCCCGCGCCCAGGGCAGCTCACACATCCGCATCGTCGCCAGACACATCCTCAGCAACGCCTGGGCTCCGGCCCTGGTCCTGAGCACGCTGGGCATGGGCACCGCCATCGTGGCCGAGGCATCCCTGTCGTTCCTGGGACTGGGCACCCAGCCGCCCGAGATCAGCTGGGGCCGCATGCTGAGCGTGGGCCGCGAAGCGATCCGCACCGCACCGCACGTGACCCTGTACCCGGGCCTGGCCATCACCTTCACGGTGCTGGCGTTCAGCCTGCTGGGTGACGGCCTCCGCGACCTGCTCGATTCGCGCATCAAGGACGGGAAGTGAACAGGAGTTCATGACCCGACTCATCGCCCTGCTCGGCGTGGCAGGGATATCTTTCTCAGCCATCTTCGTAGCGCTGGCCGGAACGTCGCCGTCGACTTCCGCGTTCCTGCGCATGCTGTACGCGCTTCCTGCGCTGGCCCTTATCACCATGTTCCAGCGCAACAGGACCCGACCGGGCCGCCGGGCCCTCAGGCTCGCCGTCTCAGCCGGCGTCGTGTTCGCACTCAACATCACCGTCTGGCACTACAACATCGACCTGATCGGCACCGGCCTGTCGACCGTGATGGGCAACGCCCAGATCGTGTTCATCGGGCTCATCGCCTGGCTGCTGTTCAGCGAACGGCCGACCCGCGCTGCCCTGACCCTCATCCCGGTGATGCTGGGCAGCATCCTGCTGATCAGTGGCGTGCTGGAGGAACCCGGTCTCGGTGAGGCTCCCGTGCTCGGCGCAGTCCTGGGCGTGCTGACGGCAGCCCTGAACGCGGCGTGGCTGCTGCTGTTCCGCGAGGCCACCCGCAGCACCCGCAACACGCCCGCAGTCCTGCTCGTCCTGACGGGCGTGGCAGTCGTGGTGACCCTGGCCGCTTCGGTCATCGACCCGGGTTTCACCCTGCAGCTGCCGGCCATCTCGCACGTCTGGCTGATCGCGCTGGCACTGACCTCGCAGGTCGCCGGCTGGCTCCTGATCACGCCGGCGCTGAACAGCCTGCCGGCCCTCGAGGTGTCAGTGCTGATGCTGGTGCAGCCGACCCTGACCCTGCTGTGGGGTTACCTGGTGCTCGGCGAGGTCCACTCGCCGCTGCAGTGGCTTGGGGTGGGCATCCTGCTGGCCTGCGTCGCCGTCCTGAACCGGGTGGGAAGCATCGCCCCTGCCCAGGGTCCGGCGGCGCTGGCTCAGGACTGAAACCAGGTGTTCGGCGTGCTGATGGTGAGCAGGCGGCAGGTCACGGTACCGGAGTTGCGGAACTCGTGACTCAGCGCGCTGGGATAGAACGCCGCATCGCCCGCCGTCAGCGTGACGAACTCGGCCTGGTCGATGGACACGTCCAGGGCGCCTTCCAGCACGAAAACGAACTCCTCGCCTGCATGCCCGTGCTCGTTGAAGTGGCCCGTTCCGGGTTCCAGTACCAGCAGCACGGGCTGGATGCGGCGCTGCATGTCACGCACGAGCAGGTTGGCGGTGATGCCTTCCGCGAAACCACGCAGCGTGGCGCCTTCACCGTCCCGGACGATCTGGATGAGCCCACGGCTCTCGTCGTCCGGCAGCAGGTCGGCCATCGTCAGGTCGAACACGCTGGCGAGTTTCTGCAGCCGGGTGGCGGAGATGTTCGTCTTGCCGTTCTCGAG
>CAYPKV010000212.1:0-1892 GCA_964411415.1 uncultured bacterium | reverse complement strand
TCTTCTACAACATGAGCGAGAAGCAGTTCAGCAACCTGTTCGAGGAAGCCAACCGTCGTGAAGGCTCAACCGGAACCGTGTTCCTGCAGCTGCTCGAGAGCCGCCTCGACAACGTGGTCTACCGCCTCGGCCTGGGCAACACGCGCCGCCAGTCCCGCCAGTTCGTGTCCCACGGACACATCATGGTGAACGGCAAGCGCGTCGACATCCCCAGCTACCGCGTCAAGCCCGGCGACGAGATCAGCGTTGCTCCCCGCTCGCGCAAGAACCAGCACATCCTTGACAACCTCGAGGCCCGCAAGCGCGGCAAGACCCTGCCGTGGCTTGAGTTCGATGCGGAAGCCATGAAGGGCGTTTTCAAGCACCTGCCCAACCGCGAGGACATCGTGGTGCCCGTCAACGAACTGCAAGTCATCGAGTACTACTCGCGCTGATAGGGGGACCTTTAGTGTCTATTGTTTCCGAGTTCAAAGCCAGGGTAGATGGGGCATACGGCGAGTTCATCGTCGAGCCCCTCGTCCGTGGCTACGGTGTGACCCTGGGCAACCCGCTGCGCCGGATCCTGCTGTCAAGCATCCCTGGCACTGCCGTTACCAGCGTCTACATCGAAGACGTGCTGCACGAGTTCAGCACGATCGAGGGCGTGTCCGAGGATGTAATGCAGATCATCCTGAACCTCAAGGACCTCGTCGTCAAGATCCACGACAACGAGGCCGTCACGCTCACCCTGCGCAGCGAGAAGTCCGGCAAGGTTACCGCTGCTGACTTCGACGTTCCTACGAACGCTGAAGTGATCAACCCTGACCTGCACATCGCCACCCTGACCAAGGGCGGCAAGCTGGTCATGGAAGTCCGCGTTGAGCCGGGTGTCGGCTACGTACCTGCCGAAGTGCACGGCACCAAAGACCGGATCAACTCGATCCCGGTCGACGCCGTCTTCACGCCGGTACGCCGCGTGGCCTACCACATCGAGGACACCCGCGTCGGTCAGAACACCGACCTGGACCGCCTCGTGCTGCGGATCTGGACCGACGGCAGCATCGACCCGCGCGACGCGCTCGATCACGCAGTCGAGATCATGAAGCATCAGCTCAGTGTGTTCGGCGAGGAAGGCCCCGTCGATCCGGACGAGTCTGCACCGATGATCGTCATGCCGCAGCGTCCTGCTGAAGAGCCGCTGCAGAACCAGGGTGTGCAGATGAGCCTGGAGAGCCTGTCGCTGTCCAGCCGCGTGCTGCATTCCCTTCAGGAGGAAGGCATCGACTCTGTCGACGCACTCCTGGCCCTGTCGGAACGCGACCTCAAGAAGGTCGGTGGAGTGGGCGAGAAGTCCCTCGAAGAGATCAAGGAAAGACTGGAAGCCGCCGGCCTCCAGTTGAAGGAGTAACGACGTGCGCCACCTTTCGAGCGGCCGCAAACTCAACCGCAACTCAAGCCACCGGATCGCCCTGGCCCGGGCTCAGGCAACCGCCCTGTTCCGGCACGGCCGCATCAAGACGACCGTGGCCAAGGCCAAGAACCTTCAGCCTTACGCCGAGAAGCTCATCAGCATCTCGCGCGGTGGCGACCTGCATGCCCGCCGTCTCATCGGCCGCGAGATCCAGGACAACGACATCGCCCGTAAGCTGATCGATGAGATCGGACCTGCCTTCGCAGACCGTCCGGGTGGCTACACCCGCGTCCTGAAGATGAACAGCCGTCGTGGTGACGGTGCGCAGGAAGCGATCATCGAACTGATCACTTTCGAACTGAACGACTGAGCAGCCAGCTGCTCCGGTAAACGATGCGGGCGCCATGCCAGGTAACTGGGGTGGCGCCCTTCCTGTCAGCGTCTCAGCCCGGCTGCGAACGATTCACCGGGGCCGTCCCATGGGACGTCGAGCAGGTCGGCT
>CAYPKV010000211.1:0-1949 GCA_964411415.1 uncultured bacterium | reverse complement strand
ACCTGGTCTGGCTCCTCGGTGCCGTTCTGGTCGTCATCTGCTTCCGGTTCATCTCCGGACAGACCCTGTGGATGTTCGTCTCGGACGCGCCACGGCAGGCTGCCGACCTGGTTTCACGCATGTTCCCGCCCGACTGGGCCTATGCCAACCGTCTGTGGCGCGCGCTGTGGGACACCATCAACATCGCGACCCTGGGCACTCTCCTCGCGATCATCGCCGCCGTGCCACTCGCCTTCCTGGCTGCGCGAAACACCACGCCGCATCCCGTGCTGCGGCAGCTGGCGCTGCTGCTCATCGTCTTCTCCCGCTCCGTCAACGCCCTGATCTGGGCGCTGCTGCTGGTCAGCGTCATCGGCCCCGGCGTGCTCGCCGGTGTGCTGGCGATCGGCCTGCGGTCCATCGGCTTCGTCGCCAAACTGCTGTTCGAAGCCATCGAGGAGATCAACGTGCGGCCCATCGAGGCCCTCACCGCGACCGGTGCGACCGGTTCGCAGGTGACCAGTTACGGCATCGTGCCGCAGATCATGCCGACCTTCATCGGTACCGCGGTATACCGCTGGGACATCAACATCCGTGAGTCGACCATCGTGGGCCTGGTCGGCGCGGGTGGCATCGGCCTGCAGCTTGATGCGGCCATTGACGGGCTCCAGTGGGCGCGGGCCAGCGTCATCTTCATAATGATCCTGGCGCTCGTAGTCGTCAGTGAATGGGTCTCAGCTGAGGCGCGGAAGCGGGTCACATGAGCCGGCTGACTGATATCCGAACCGTCTTCCTTGATCTGGACGGTGTCGTCTGGTTCGGCGACACCCTGGCGGATGGTGCTGCAGCAGCTATAGAAGCGCTGCGCTCTGCAGGTCGCCGGATCTGTTTCCTGTCCAACATCACGAGCAGCCCGCCGGCTACAGTGGCCGCCAAGCTCACTGGCCTGGGCGTTCCGGCAGCCGTCAGCGACGTGCAGACCCCGTTCAGCATCCTGGAACGGCACCCTTACATGCGGGACGACGCTGCCGTGCTGCTGCTTGGCAACGAGGCCGTGCAGGAATCACTGGCTGACGCAGGCGTCAACCTGACTGGTGATGCCCGCGCCGCGCAGGTCGTGCTGCTGAGCCGCGATACCGATATGAGCTACATGGACCTGGCCCTCGCTGCCAACGCGCTGCAGAACGGCGCCCGCCTCCTGGCGCTCAACCTGGACGCCCGTGTACCTTCAGAAGGCGGCCGCCTCATGCCCGGGACTGGTGCCATCGCAGCCTTCCTGACTTTCGCGACCGGCGTCGAACCAGCTGCCGTCGGAAAACCCGCACGCTTCTTCTTCGACGCCGCCCTCGAGCGTTTCGGTGCCAGCCGGTCCACTACGCTGATGGCCGGCGACAACCTGGACTCGGATATCCGAGGCGGACGTGACGCGGGGCTGCTGACAGTCCAGGTGGGCGGCGACTCTTTCAGCGTTGCCAGCCCGGCACCGGTTCCCGACCACCGGGTCGGCTCCCTCAGCGAACTGGCCGAGCTGCTTCTGACAGCCTCAGCTTGCACTGATTCCCGACCTGTCCGATAATTGGCAGCGCCCGGCCCGACGCCAGCCGGGTTGACTCCCACCACAGTTCATGGGGACAGCCGGAACGGCGTGAAGCCGGCCGGGAAGGATTGCCAGTGCTGCTTGCAAACTACATCAGGAAAGAATGGCTCGGCAACGTCCGCAACGACCTCGTAGCCGGACTTGTCACCGCCCTGGCGCTCATACCCGAGACGATCGCCTTCTCGATCATCGCCGGGGTCGATCCCAAGGTAGGCCTGTACGCGTCCTTCGTGATCTCGGCCGTCATCGCCTTCACCGGCGGCCGGCCCGGCATGATCAGCGGCGCGGCCGGTGCCATGGCGCTGGTGATGGTGCTGTTCGTGAAGGAACACGGACTGCAGTACCTGCTGGCCGCCACCATGCTGACCGGCGT
>CAYPKV010000210.1:0-1951 GCA_964411415.1 uncultured bacterium | reverse complement strand
GCCGCTGGAACTTCTCCGGCATGCCCAAGACCCACGGCACCAAGAAGAAGCACCGTCACGGTGGTTCCATCGGTCAGCGCAAGAACGCCTCCCGTGTCTGGAAAGGCAAGAAGATGGCCGGACGCATGGGCAACGAGCGCGTGACCACTCAGGGCCTCGAACTCATCGATGTGCGCGCTGACGAGAACCTCCTCCTGATCAAGGGTGCGGTCCCCGGCCCCAAGGGCGGTCTCGTGATCGTCCGTCAGAACAGGAAAGGTGCTTAAGCCATGTCGGTAACCCTCAACGTCATCGGCAGTGACCGCAAGGTCACCCTGGACCTGCCGGAACCGCGTGAATCGATCCTGCACGAGGTCGTGCGCTGGCAGCTCGCCAAGCGCCGCCGCGGTACCGCAGCGACCAAGACCCGCGCGGCAGTCGTAGGTTCCACTGCCAAGATCTACCCGCAGAAAGGTACCGGCCGCGCACGGCACGGCAGCCGCAAGGCCCCGATCTTCGTCGGTGGCGGCACTGCCTTCGGTCCGCAGCCCCGCGACTACAGCTACACGCTGCCCAAGCGCACCCGCGCTCTGGGACTCGCGATGGCTCTCAACGCCCGCGCGCTCGACGGCAAGCTGACCCTCGTCCAGGACTACGGTGTTGCCAACGGCAAGACCAAGGAGTTCCTGGCCTGGGCCAAAGCCAACGGCTTCGATGGCAGCGAACGCGTCCTGCTCGTCACCTCCGATGAGCTGTGCCGCCGCGCCGCCCGCAACCTGCCCTGGGTCGGTGTGCTCGCTCCTGCCGGTCTGAACGTCTACGACATCCTGCGCTACGACCACCTGATCCTGGACGCAGACATGATCGACGACAGCGACCTGCATGACCACGACCACCATGACCACGATCACGATCACGACGCTGTTGCAGCGAACTCCGAGGTGGCCTGATGAACGTCGACGCCCATGACCTGATCCTGGCGCCCGTCCTCAGCGAGAAGGCCCTCTCGACCATCGCCGACAGCCGCTACGTGTTCTTCATCCGCCCCGGCACCAACCGCATCGCCGCGAAGAAAGCCATCGAGGAAGTCTTCAAGGTCGACGTCGTCAAGATCAACATGATCAAGGTGCGCGGCAAGGACAAGTCACAGGGTCGCTTCACCGGCAAGACCGCCCAGCGCCTCAAGGCGATCGTCACTCTCAAACCCGGGCAGCGCATCGAGCAGCTCGACGGCCTCACTTAAGGAGGGAGGACCAACATGGCTAAGAAATACCGTCCGTATACACCCTCCCGCCGGTTCATGACCACGGCAGACTTCTCCGAGATCACCAAGACGACCCCGGAAAAGTCCCTCCTGGCTCCGATCAAGAAGTCCGGCGGCCGTAACAGCCGTGGCCGCGTCACCAGCCGCTTCCGCGGCGGTGGCCACAAGCGCCGTTACCGCATAATCGACTTCAAGCGCCGTGACAAGGAAGGTGTTGTCGCCAAGGTCGCTGCGATCGAATACGATCCGAACCGCACCGCCAACATCGCCCTGCTTCACTACCTTGATGGCGAGAAGCGTTACATCATCGCTCCTGACAAGCTTCAGGTAGGCAGCCGCATCGTCGCGGGTCCGGAAGCGGAACCCGTGCTCGGTAACGCGCTGCCCCTGCGCTTCGTCCCCGTCGGTGCCGTCGTGCACGCGGTCGAACTGGTTCCCGGCAAGGGCGCCCAGATGGCCCGTTCCGCCGGTACCAGCGTCCAGGTCCAGGGTCGTGACGGCAACTACGTCACCCTGCGCCTGCAGTCAGGCGAGCTCCGCCGTATCCACGGTGAGTGCTACGCCACCATCGGTGCGGTCGGCAACGCTGACCACAAGAACATCGTCCTGGGCAAGGCCGGACGCTCCCGCTGGCTGGGCCGCAAGCCCCATCAGCGCGGATCTGCGATGAACCCGGTTGACCACCCGCACGGCGGCGGTGAAGGCCGC
>CAYPKV010000209.1:0-2021 GCA_964411415.1 uncultured bacterium | reverse complement strand
ATAACGGTTTTCAAGACCGCCGCATTCAACCGCTCTGCCAACCCTCCGGCCGGCATGGAACGCCAGGAAAGAACCTTGCGTTCAGCGTTAGCGAGTATACGTGGCCCTGACTGGGGCTGTCAACCAGAGTGACAGTGCCTCAGCTCCCCGCCGTTAGATGCGATGCGGGATTAAGCAGAATTTAATGTGCCGTTGCCGACACTCGAAGGCGACGCGGGCCCTGGACCGGAGTCGTTTCCGCAGGTCCCTGCTCAGAGTGGAGGTCATGAACATGAAGTTTAGGTCCTTGCTGGCAGCGGGCGCGTACATGCTCCCGCTGCTGCTTGCAGCCTGCGGCGGTGGCGGTGGCAGTGGCGGTGGCGGCCCCGATCCAACCGGCACGTTATCCGGCAGCGTCAGCTTCAATCCGGGTGCTGCTGAAGTCAGGGCAACACTGGCGACCCATGAGGCGTCGCCTTTCCAGCCCGGCCAGCTGATCGTGGGCTTCCGGGACTCCCAGGTGCTGCAGGCCCAGTCGCTTACTCTGTCTGCGGCGAGCCTCAGCGTCCAGTTCGCCCGCAGCCTGGCTCTGCCCTCCGGGACGGCCGCGCTGTACGAGAACCCCGACCTGGATGACGCCGCGCTGCTGAAACTCGCTGACAGCCTGCTGGATCAGCCGGGTATCGCCTGGGTGCAGCCGAACTACATAAAGCAGGCGCAGGTGGTGCCCAACGATCCGTACTACTACCTGCAATGGCACTACCCGGCCATCAACCTGCCCCAGGCCTGGGACCTGACCACTGGTGCGGCGTCGACCGTCGTTGCCGTCGCGGACACGGGTATCCTCTACTCGCAGAGCAACCCCGACTGGCGCCACCCGGATCTCCGCAGCAACGTCCTGCCCGGTTACGACTTCATCACCGACCTGTACATGTCGAACGACGGTGACGGCCGTGACGGTGATCCGTTCGACCCGGGCCGCGACCTGCCGAACGGCACGAGCAGTTATCACGGCACTCACGTGGCCGGCACGATCGGTGCTTCCAGCAATGACGGAGTCGGTGTGGCCGGTGTTGACTGGGCCGCCCGCATACTGCCGATCCGGGTACTGGGCCGCGGTGGTGGCACGGACCTGGACATCTGGGAAGGCGCCATGTGGGCTGCAGGCCTGCACATCGACGGCGTGCCTGACAACACGACACCGGCCAAGGTGATCAACCTGAGCCTGGGCGGCAAAGGTGCCTGCACAACCTTTGCCCAGGAGTCCATCAACGCGATCCTGGCCACCGGCGCCATCATCGTGGTGGCAGCCGGTAACGATGGTGCGGATGCACTCCTGTACAGCCCGGCCAGCTGCGCGGGCGTCATCACGGTCGGCGCTACAGACTTTCTCTCAGCCCGCGCGTACTACTCCAACTGGGGTACCCGCATCGATGTAATGGCGCCGGGTGGTGACACCGGAGTCGACTGGAGCGGTTACGGCCATAACGATGGCGTCCTGAGCCTGACCTTCAACGATGACTTAGGCATCTGGGATGTGGCGTTCCAGCAGGGCACCTCCATGGCTGCCCCACACGTCGCTGGGGTGATCTCGCTCATGGCCGCCCTCAGACCCGACGTTACTGCTGCCGAAGCCCTGCGGGCACTGACCAGTACGGGCCGGCCGCTCAGTGTCGAGCAGTGTGGCGGCGCGGATGCCTGTGGTGCCGGACTGATCGACGCTTTCGCAGCTCTCCAGGCCATCAGGGCCCTGGGCCCCAACCCTGATCCAGGGCCTGGTCCCGGCCCCGGTCCCAACCCTGATCCCGGCCCCGGTCCTGGTCCCGGCCCTGCTGTTCCCAGTGGCCCGATGATCGTGGGAGCATTCCAGAACGGCCCTGCTGGCCAGCTCGTTTCAACCGGCAATCAGTCGGGCACCGCCCCGTTCACGACGTTCAGTTTCACGGCCCGGGCCGGCACCACCTGGTTGGCAGCCTGGACTGACGAAGACCATGACGGCAAGCTGAGTGTCGGCGACTTCTACTTCGAGTACCCATTCCCCA
>CAYPKV010000208.1:0-2092 GCA_964411415.1 uncultured bacterium | reverse complement strand
GGTCGCCGGCCTGCAGGCTGAACTTGACAGCCTCCGTGACGCGATCGACTCCGGTGAGCTCGTCGGCCCCGTGGGCCCTCCTGGCCCGCAGGGTCCGCAGGGTGAAGCTGGCCCCGTCGGCCCGCAGGGTCCGGAAGGCCCCCGTGGTCCCGCTGGTGACGCTGGCGCCCCCGGTGAAGTCGTAGAAGTCCCGAGCGATGAGCCCGCAGTGGCCCTCCCGCCCGTCGACGCTGACGAAGACGTCACTCCGGCTGTCGTTACCCCGGCTGCCCCGAGCAACAACTTCTACGTCGGTCTCGCCGGCTTCAACGAACTCAACGACCGCGTCGGCATCCGTGCTGTTGTCGGTGTTGACAACCTGTGGGCTGGCCTCGGCGCCCGCCTGACCGTTGACTACGGCCGTCAGGCCCCCGCATTCGAAGCCCCGGTCCTGGCCTTCGCCGGTCACGTGACCTACCGCTTCGCCTTCGATCCGCTCAGCGCCTACGTCGGTGCCGGTGCCGGTTACCAGCTCAACCTGGATAACTGGGCCCAGGCCCACGACGGCCTCTTCGCCGGCGCCCTCGTCGGTGTTGAGTACCACCTGACCCCGAGCATCGGCGTGTTCCTTGAAGCCACCGGTGACTACTACTTCGGCAACGTCAGCACCTACGTCAACCCCGACGGCAGTGGCAACTACGAGTACGGCGCGTTCTACCCGACCGTCGCCCTCGGCGCCAACTTCCGCTTCTAAAGACAGCGCGGCTTAAGCCGCATGCCCTGAAGCAGAAAAAAAAGTTCCCCCCACCCCGCAAAGGGTGGAGGGGAACTTCCTTTTGAGGTCAGCCGGTCAGAACGGTGCGCTCAGCCGTTCTCCTGCAGCAGCACCGTGACGCGTGCCTGGATGTGATCAGGTGCCAGGCCCTCGCTCGTCTTGAAGGTCACCCCGACCGCAGAGGCGGGCAGCTCCAGCAGCGCGCGGATGCGTTCCTGGATGGCTTCACGCCAGGCTCCCAGCTTCGGCGCGTCCAGCGTCACTACCGCAGCAACGTTGACTATCTGCCAGCGGCCCTTGGTGCTGGCTGCCAGCAGGCCCAGTACGCGCTCCACGATGACGCTGCTGTCCAGGTCGGCTGTCTCCGGCTCACCGGGCGGGAACAGCCGGCCGATGTCGCCAAGCGCCCAGGCAGACAGCAGGGCATCGGCCAGGGCGTGCAGCAGCACGTCCCCGTCCGAGTGCGCCACACTGCCGCGCTCGCTGCCGTCGATCAGCACCCCGCCCAGCATGAGGGGCCGGCCCTCACGCAGGGCGTGGGAATCCTCGCCGTAACCGATACGCAGCAAGCGTCAGCCGTCCTTGACTGACTTCAGAAGCGCCTCGACAACCGAACGGTCCTCGAGCGTGCTGATGTCCCCGGTCGTATCCTCACCGGCCGCGATGTTGCGCAGCAGGCGCCGCATGATCTTGCCTGAACGCGTCTTCGGCAGGCCGGCAGCGAAGCGGATGTCATCAGGCTTGGCTATCGCACCGATCTCGCGTGCCACGTGTTCACGCAGTTCCGCCAGGAGGGCGGCGCTGCCTTCACGGTTCCCTTCCAGGGTGACGAACGCCACGATCGACTGGCCCCTGAGCTCATCAGGTCGGCCCACCACGGCCGCTTCCGCAACGAGCGGGTGCGATACCAGTGCCGACTCGATCTCCATCGTGCCGAGCCGGTGACCGGACACGTTCACGACGTCATCGACGCGGCCCATGATCCAGAAGTAACCGTCGGCATCACGGCGACAGCCGTCGCCGGCGAAGTACGTGCCGGGCACCTCGCCCCAGTACTGGGCGCGGTAGCGGTCGTCATCGCCCCACACCGTCCGCATCATGCCGGGCCAGGGCCGCCTGACAACCAGGAAGCCACCTGCATCGACCGGCTGCTCGTTACCGTCGGCATCGACGACGGCCGGGTCGACGCCGTAGAGCGGCAGGCCTGCTGAGCCCGGCTTGGCCGGCATGGCACCGGGCAGGGTCGTGATCATGATGCCACCAGTCTCGGTCTGCCACCACGTGTCGATCACCGGGTTGCGGTCGCCGCCGATAACACGCCTGTACCATGTCCACGCT
>CAYPKV010000207.1:0-2149 GCA_964411415.1 uncultured bacterium | reverse complement strand
ACGCGGCCACCCCGGGCGTGGCGGCGCGGCGCAGGCGCTTCTGAACTGACGCACCCACAGCCGGCGCGGGGCGGGATCCGATCATGGACCCCGCCCCGCGCCTTTTGCGATGACGAAGACTAGTTGCCTGCGTGGGTGACTGAAGCGCTGCTGCCCGCGGGCACCTGCACGTTCGCGTACTCCCGCACGCCAGCCCCGAACACCCGCACGGTGTAGACACCGGCTTCGAGTTCGACTGCGGCCCCGTCCACGGCGCCGCTTGCGACCAGCTGGCCGTCACGGTCGTACACCTCGAAGGCGGGGTTGATGGCAGCTGCGACTGATTCCTGCAGCTGTTCGAACGAACCGACATCAACGTAGCTGGCGTTGATCGCCTGTGCGATGGCCCTGAACTCTGCGATCTGCTCGTCAGGTATGCCGAGCGAGACGATGGCGATGTCCACCGGGTTCTGGCTGCGCAGCTGGCGTACGGCTTCGATGGGGTCACCGCCGCATGATTCAACTCCGTCGGTGATGAGGATAAGCGTCCGGGAGCGGCCGGCCTGGGACAGGTCGTCAGCTGAGGCCAGGATCGCATCCGCCAGCGGGGTCTGTGACAGCAGCTTCATCTCGATGCCGCGGACGGCCTGCAGGGCGCTGTCCGGGTCGAGCGGGCCGAACGGTACTTCCAGACGCATGTTGCACGTCGTCGGTTCGACCTGGCCGAAGGCGCGCAGGGCGAACGGCGAACCGGCCGGCAGGCCGCCCGTAACCAGTTCTTCCAGCAGGCGTTTCGCTGCGGTGATGCGCTGCTCGCCGCTCGGCAGCACGGTCCCCATGGAACCGGAGGCGTCGAAGATCACCTGCACGGCCGGCTGCAGCGTGTCCTCGGGCCGGACGACCCGCAGGCTGCCCGGGCCAGGCGCTGCTGCTGCGGCGGACTCGACCTCGATCCGGTAATGCTTGGGCCTGCGCAGGATGCAGCTGGCGCGGTTGAAGCCGTTGTCCAGGTCGCCGATGGAGGCTGCCAGGGTGTAGTGGCCGTGGTTGGCTGCGGCCCAGCCCTGCATGAGCTGCTGAGGCCGGAGGTTGCCGCTGCTGCTCACCTCGAACGTGAAAATGCGCGGCTGTACGTCTTCGATGAGTCGCCACACTTCCGTCGTCAGGTCGTAGCTGTAGGTCTCGGCGTCCGTTATGACGAGCAGCGCGCGGGTTCCGTCGCGCTGACCCAGGGCCTGCAGCGCCCTGCGCAGGGCGCGCTCACTGTCCGACGAATCGTGCTCACGGTTGTAGTTGACCATCGTGCGCTGGATGCGCGCGGCGTCACCGGTCCAGAGGGGCAGCAGCCATTGCGGACCGCGGGGCGGGTCCTCGTAGGCGAGCAGCTGCACGGTTTCCCGTTCTGCGCTGACGCCGGTGGCGAAGCTGGTCAGGGCGTTATAGGTGATGTCGCGGTACGGTCCCATGCTGCCGCTCGTGTCCCAGGTGAACACGACGGAGCGGCGTGGCTCCTCGATCTTCAGGAAGTAGTCGCCCGGATCAGCGAACAGGGTGAGTTCGACGGCTTCGTTGCTGTGCCGGACGGCAGCAGCCACGGGCTCGCCGGCTGCGTCGAGCAGCTCGTAGTTGTAGGCGATGGTCGGTTCACCCGACAGCCTGACGGTCAGCTGGTTCTCGCCGGGCGCGATGCTCAGCCGGTACCAGTCGACGTCCTCACCGACCAGCACGGTGCCCTCAGCGGTTTCGCCGGAGCGCAGCCGGTCAGCTGTCTGCATGGTGTCGTTGCTGTCTGCGCCGCCGGCGACCGCTGGTGGGGCCGGGTTCAGGTACTCGTAGACGGCTTCGGGTGAGCCCGTGCCCCATTCGCCGAGGACGCTCAGGTAGTTGATTCCGTCGGCCTCACGCTCGATGGCGGACACGCGCTGCGGCGTGCTGACGTAGCGCTGACCGGGGGTGGCTGTGGTGCCACTGAAGCGCAGGTAGCGGGCCCAGACAGGCTCTTCGAACTCGAGGACCGCGGTGCTGTCCGTGTCGCGCTCGAACTCCCATTCCGCCAGCAGTTCCCATGGGCCGGCCGCGCCCGTCATGCTGACTTCGACGGTCACGGCGGGCAGTGCTTCGCCGCTGACGATGGCCTGCGGGAAGTCCTGCCATTCAAGGCGGCTCAGCT
>CAYPKV010000206.1:0-2167 GCA_964411415.1 uncultured bacterium | reverse complement strand
CCTGGGCGATGGCCACCGGCCGGCCCGGCGTGGCGATGGTCACCCGCGGACCCGGGGTGACGAACATCTCCATAGCGTTGCACACTGCCATGCAGGACTCGACGCCGCTGGTCGTGTTCGTTGGCCAGGTGCCTACCGACCAGCGCTACCGCGAAGCGTTCCAGGAGGTCGACCTGGTCAGTTACCTGAGCCCGATTGTGAAGTGGTCGATCGAGATCCCGCAGTCTGAGCGGATCCCTGAGCTGGTCCGCCAGGCGTTCCGGGTGGCGACCTCCGGCCGGCCCGGGCCGGTGGTGGTCGGTCTGCCCGAAGACATCCTGTTCCAGGAAGCTGAAGCTGAGCTGCTGCCGTCCGTGCGCCAGCTGGGCCCCGGTGTCAGCGAGGACTCGGTGCTGCAGGCGGCGATGCTGCTGGCCGGTGCCGAGCGGCCGGTGGTCATAGCAGGCCGCGAGGTGGCCGGTGTCGACGGCCAGGCAGCCGTCCGGGAGCTGGCGAGCCGCTGGCAGCTGCCGGTCATGACCGCTTTCCGCCGCTTCGATGCCTTCCCGAACGATGACCCGCATTACGTCGGTCCCGTCGCACTCGGCGCCCCCGCGCACGCCCTGGCTCCGCTGAGCGAAGCTGACGTCGTACTGGTGCTGGGCGAACGGCTCGATGAGATCACCACCGGCGGTTACGAGTTCATGCGTGGCGCCACCGTGCTGCACGTGCTCAGCGACCCGACCTCGCTGGGTACATGGGGCCACAGGATCATGGCTGTAACCGCCAGTCCCGTGGCTTTTGCCAAAGCACTTGCCAGCCGGGAGGTCACTCCGAAGGATGATGGACGTGTCGCCAGCCTCAACGGCCGCTGGCAGCAGCTGGGTCAGCCGGAGGCCCCGTTCGCGGAAGGAGGTGTGAACATAAGCGCGGCGCTTGCCACCGTGCAGCGGCTCGCGCCCGCCGACACTGCCATCGTCACGGATGCAGGCAACTTCGCTGGCTGGGTACCCCGGTTCTACCGGTTCAGGCAGCCGCACACCCACTTCGCACCGCTGTCAGGCGCGATGGGCTACGCGGCGCCCGCGGCAGTCGGGGTGGCACTGGCCCGTCAGGGCCGCAGGGTAGTCGCCCTGGCAGGGGACGGCGGCTTCACGATGACGATGAACGAACTGGCAACCATGAAGGCGCTGAACGTCCCGGTGACGATGCTGGTGTTCGTCAACAACGTACACGGCACGATCAGGATGCATCAGCAGAAGCACTACCCGGGCCGGCCGGTCGCAACTGACCTGACCAACCCGTCGTTCCGGGCGGTCGCTGAAGGCTTCGGCCTGCCTGCCTGGACGGTGACGGACAACGCGGAGTTCGACGCAGCCTTCGCTGCAGCACTGGCAGTGGATGGCCCGGTGCTCATCGAGATCATGGAAGGCAAGGAGCGGCTGTCCGTCTGGGGGAAGTAACCGATGCAGGTACCGGCGCTTGAGCTGAGCGGCCTGACCAAACGGTTCGGTGGCACGTTGGCTGTGGACGGCCTCGACCTGAACGTGAGGCAGGGACAAGGCGACCAGGTACTGGTTCTCATCGAAGGGGTTGTGCCCCTGGCATGGGCAGCGGCAGCGTGGCTGCTCGGCTCCGGCAACAACTTCTACCTCATCGCGCTGGCAGCCGGTGTGCTGCTGCCTTTCGTTGCCAGACAGCGGGGTGTGGCACTTGGTGCGGGCTACGCTGAGGCGGGACTGGAATGAGCGAAGCGAGACAGGTACTGCAGGAAGTGTTCGGATTCGCGGAGTTCCGCGGTGATCAGGAACAGATAATCGAAACTCTGGTGACCGGTCATGACGCGCTCGTGCTGATGCCGACTGGGGGCGGCAAGTCGCTGTGCTACCAGATTCCCGCGCTGGTGCGGTCCGGCACCGCCATCGTGGTGTCACCGCTCATCGCACTTATGAAGGACCAGGTGGACGCGCTGCGGCTCGCAGGCGTGAGTGCCGCGTACCTGAACAGCACCCTGGCGCCGGACGAGGCAGCAGCAGTGGAACGGGGCCTGGTCAGTGGCGAGTTTGACCTGCTGTACGTCGCCCCGGAGCGCCTGCTGACCGAACGGTTCCTGAACCTGCTCAGTGACTCGCAGCTCGCCCTGTTCGCCATCGACGAGGCGCATTGCGTCAGCCAGTGGGGCCATGAC
>CAYPKV010000205.1:0-2217 GCA_964411415.1 uncultured bacterium | reverse complement strand
AGCGATCGGCTGTTAACCGATTGGTCGTAGGTTCGAATCCTACCCGCCGAGCCAAAAAGAACCCCGTCTCAGACGGGGTTCTTCTTATTTATGCTCAGGCCGGGGTGGTGGCGCCTTCCCGCATCTGCTGACAGAAGCCTGCATACCAAGGGGGGCGACGTGCCCACAACGGCTGCGCACCTATAGTTGGATGCGTGACCATCCCGCTTTCTGTACTTGATCTGGTACCGCGCCCCGAAGGAACGGCCAGCCGGCAGGCGTTCCACAACTCGACAGAACTGGCCCGCAACGCTGAAGCCTGGGGTTACAGCCGTTACTGGATCGCTGAACACCACAACACAGACGCGTTCATAAGCGCAGCTACGGCACTGATAATCGGCCACGTGGCGGCTGGCACCAGCACCATCCGGGTCGGTTCGGGTGGCATCATGCTGCCGAACCACTCACCGCTTGCTGTGGCCGAGAACTTCCTGACCCTGGAGTCGCTTTATCCCGGACGCATCGACCTCGGCCTGGGACGGGCGCCGGGCACCGACCAGCTGACCGCCTTTGCACTGCGGCGCTCCCGGGAACTGCTCGCAGCTGATGATTTCCCGCAGCAGATCGACCTGCTGCGTGCCTATGCAGGTGAACTCGAGCTGGCACCGGGGCATCCGCTGGCGCGCATCCGTGCCGCGCCCTCGGACGTGCCACTGCCGCCGCTGTGGATACTCGGGTCCAGTACGTTCGGGGCAGAGCTGGCCGCCCGGCAGGGCCTGCCGTACTCGTTCGCCTATCACTTCGCACCGCAGGCGGCGCCCTTGGCGATGAGCGCCTACCGCAGTGGTTTCCGGCCATCGAAGGCGCTGGCCGAACCGCGGGCGATGCTCGGGGTTGCCGTGGTCTGCGCCGCTACGACCGAGGAAGCAGACTGGCTGGCCGGTACTCACGACCTGATGTGGCTGCAGATAAGGAGCGGACGCCGCGGACAGCTGCCTACGGCCGAGCAGGCAGCCGCCTACCCGTACAGCGACGAAGAACGGGTCCTCGTGGAACAGTCAAGGCAGATGCTGGTGTGGGGCGATCCGGAAACCGTAGCTGCGAAACTGCGGCAGCTGGCGGAACTGTACACGGCTGACGAGCTGATCATCACGTCGCACATCGCCTCACACGGGGCGCGGCTGGAATCGTACCGGCTGGTGGCAGAGGCGCTGGGCCTGCTCAGCTGACCGTATCGTTGCGGCGGACGAGTCCACGTGGGTTGGACACCGCGTGGCGTGCCGCTGCCCAGGCCTGCTTCAGTTCAAGTTCTTCGGGGTCCAGGCTGCGTTCATCAGCTTCGGCGAAGCGGGCGACCTCGTCGGTCTTGGCCTTGAGGACCATGTTGAGGACCGCGTGCAGGGAGTCCCGCACAGCCAGGCCTTCCCGGAGCATGTCCTGCAGCTCCAGGATGCGGTTGACCAGGTCCTCATGCGGCATCGCTTCAAGTTCGGCGCGGGTTCGCTGCATGAAGCCAGTCTACTACCTGTCCGCCGGCAGTCCGGCCTCTGACTGCACCTGCAGGAACGAAGCCTGCCGCAGCCAGGTGACGACACCGAAGGCTACTGTCATGCTGGCCAGGAACTTCACGATGATGTCGGTGATGATGACCTGACTGAGCCAGCCGGCCGTTGCGAACGGTTCGCCCCAGAACGCCAGGACAGTGAAGATGACGGTATCCAGCGGCGCGCTCACGGCGTTGGAACGTGCCACCCGCACCAGCCAGGGGCGGTGCAGCAGGCGCTGGTATATCTCCGTGTCGGCGGTCTCGGCCACCAGGATGGAGATGAACGCCACCGCGACGTAACGGATCGGGGTGCCCACTGCGAGCGACATGGCCACGTTGGCCAGGGCAGCGACGGCGATCATCAGGTATACGTTGCGGCGGCCGTAGCGGTGCACCCGGTCACGCTGAGTGAAAGTGACTCCGAAGAAGAACGTACCTACGTTGACCAGGAAGAAGCTGCCGATCGGCAGGAACGAGTCCAGCGTGTAGTTCGCCAGCACCGTACAGGCGGTGTAGACGGTCATGGCAGAGAGCATGTCGCCGGTCCGGACGGACGGCAGGCGCAGCAGCAGCGTCACGGCGATGGCCGTGGCAGGAGCAAGCAGCCAGGCCGGAGTCCAGTCCGGACTGAAGCGCAGAATCATGCTGAGCGTTGCTGACAGCACGGCCGCGGCGGCCAGTGCACCGGTCAG
>CAYPKV010000204.1:0-2221 GCA_964411415.1 uncultured bacterium | reverse complement strand
ACCCCGAAGACGATGCCGAACAGGACCCTGTCGTTACCGACGAACCCCTGAACGGACGCAGAACCGGTGTTGTTCACGGACATCAAATACCGGCTTTCCTGAAAGAAACGCGGGCTTAGGCGGCTGCGGCAACTGCGCCTCAGCCTTCACTCAATGCACGTCAGATGAGTATTTTGCAACAGGGTCAGCTGTCTCTTCATGCTCACACGGCTCAGGTGCCAGGCAGTGACAATCAGGTGATGAAGCGACTTCTCCTCCTGCTGCTGTTCATGACTGCCACTGCAACCAGCTTCGCCCAGGAACTGCGCATCGGCGTAATCATGCCGCTCGGCGGTCCTGATGGCACGAGTTTCGAAGCGGTGGTAAGCGGCACCAGCCGCAGCATCAGGTCGTTCCAGAGCCCGTCGATGCGCAACGCTCAGCTGCTGCTGCGTGACGACGGCGGCAACCCGGTCCGCGCAGCCGCGCTCGCACGCGAACTGGTCATCGACGACGAAGTCCATGTGCTCGTGTGCTGCCGTGACCTGGCAACGCTGCAGGCGGTGCAGCCTGTCGCTGAGGAGTTGCAGGTGCTGACACTTGCCCTGGCAGGCTCCCAGAACCTGCCGGCCGGTGGGCACGTGCTCAGCCTGCAGCCTGACCTGCTGTCCGCCCTGCGGGCCGCCACCCTGGGCGCGCGCCGTCACGCTGGCGACGTCTCCCTCATGACCAGCACTGGCGACTGGGGCGATCAGGCCGAGGAAGCTTTCCGGGCCGGCGCCCTCGAAGCGGGCCTGCCAGTGATGCGGGTCGTGCGCTTCGAGCCGGGTGCTGCTCCACTGACTCCTGAGGCGCTGCTGGCAGCGACCAGCCAGGCGGAAGCCATCCTGGTGTGGGCAGGGCTGCAGGATTCGCGTGAGGCAGTGCGTTCGCTGCGGGCCCGCGGCTGGACCGGGCCTGTCCTGGTCGATTACTGGCAGGCGGAAGCGCTGGCAGCTGACAGCAGCCTCGGTGCGCTCGAGTACGTGGTGCCACCGGCGGCCGTCACCGGCTCCCTGCCAGCGGCAGCTGCCGCCAACCAGACTGCCCTGAGCAGCTTCCGCGTGTCGGCCGGCCTGGCCCTGAGCGGCGCCGGGTCGGACAGCGTGACTGCCGCCCTGCTCAGCGACGCTCTGCAGCTGGCGCTCCGCGCTTACGAACAGGCTCTCGTTTACGGTGCCCAGCTCAGCCTGACACCCGCGCAGGCACGTTCTGCCGTACATGACGGACTCGTCGGTGCCGGCACCGTGCCGCTCGCAGCGGGTACGTACCGTTACCTGGCGACCAGTGCTTCGCTGGCCCAGCCGGACGGCCAGATCCCGGTCAGTGGCCGCAACGGCAGGTTCACTGCCCTCGACCGCTGAAGCTGGCCCACGGTCGCAGGCAGGCGGCAGCGGTACACTGTCGCACAATGACCGACGAGTACAAGAACCTAACCGACGAGTTCAGGTCGCTGGAGGGCCTGCTCGCTGACCCGTCCGTGCTTGGGGACCAGGCGCGTTACCGGTCGGTGATGCAGCGGTACAGCGAACTGCGGCCACTCATGGCTGTGACCGATGAACTCAGAGCGGTGCAGCAGGAGATCCAGGACGCCAGGGCGCTCCTGGACGACCCGGAGCTGGAGCCGGTCGCCCGTGAGGAGCTGCAGCTGCTGCAGGAACGGGCTGAGACACTGACCGCGCAGCGCCAGCAGCTGCTGCTGCCCCGGGATCCTTTCGATTCGAAGAACGTCATCGTGGAGATCCGCGCGGCTGCCGGTGGTGACGAAGCGTCCCTGTTCGCAGCGGAGCTGCTCGACATGTACTTCCGCTACGCAGGCAGTCTGGGGTTCCGAACCGAGATACTCGACTCGCACCCGACCGAGGTGGGCGGAGTGACGCGCGTCTCCTTCGAGGTGCGCGGCGAAGGGGCGTACAGCCGCTTCAAGTTCGAGTCCGGTGTGCACCGGGTCCAGCGTGTCCCCGAGACCGAGAGCCAGGGCCGGATCCATACGAGCACCGTCACGGTGGCCGTGCTGCCGGAAGCTGACGACGTCGATGTCGACCTCTCACCGTCTGACTACCGCGTGGACGTCTTCCGCAGCTCGGGTCCCGGCGGCCAGTCCGTCAACACGACCGACTCCGCGGTCCGGATAACGTACCGGCCCGGTACCGACGACGAGATCATCGTCACCTGCCAGGACGGCAAGTCGCAGATCAAGAAC
>CAYPKV010000203.1:0-2370 GCA_964411415.1 uncultured bacterium | reverse complement strand
ACAGCGCCGCGTACGTCATCCTGGCTTACCAGACGGCTTACCTGAAAGCCCACTACCCGGTCGAGTTCGCCGCGGCGCTGCTCACGATCGAACGGGCCAACTCAGACAAGGTCGCTGAGTACGTCGGTGACGCACGTAGCATGGGTGTTGACGTCCTGCCGCCTGACATCAACGAGTCCGGTGCTGACTTCACCCCTGTCGGCTCCGTCGTACGATTCGGCCTTTACGGCATCCGCAACGTCGGTGAGAACGTTATCGACGAGATAATCAGGGAACGCAGCCGGGGCGGCCGCTACCGCGACATCTTCGATTTCTGCCGGCGGGTCGACGGTCTGAACCGGCGGGCGGTCGAGTACCTGGTGAAAGCCGGGGCGTTCGACAGCGTTGGTGACGGTGACCGGAGCACGCTGCTTCACAACGTCGAGAACGCGGTGAAGTGGGGCGCTGCGCAGCGGGAGCAGGAGAACGCCGGGCAGATGAGCCTGTTCGGTGACATGGAGCTGACCCCACCGGCCATCGAAGCTGCAGCGCCGCACAGCCGTCTGGAGCTTCTCGCGATGGAGAAAGACTCACTCGGCCTGTACATCTCGGACCACCCGATGAACTCGTACCCGGGTCTGGCTGAGGCGGCCAGCAGCAGTGTTGCCGGGGCGGAAGCCTGGTTCGCTCAGCAGGACCCCTCGACACTGTACCGGGGCCGGGCCCGTCTGGCGCTCGCCGGCATACTGCAGCGCGTGACCAGGCGCCAGACCCGCAAGGGCACCATGATGGCGCGTTTCGACATCGCTGACGAATCCGGCAGCCGCGAAGTGGTGGCGTTCAGCCGTGCCTACGAAGAGATGTCGGACCTGCTGGCAGACGAGCTGCCGGTCGTGCTCATCGCTGAAGCGTCCCTGGACGAAGGTGAGTTCCGGCTGGTAGCTGACAGGATCTACCCGTGGGAGGACCGTTCCAGCCTGCCGCAGGTGGCGCTGTTCGGCTTCGATCCGGTCGGGTTGCCCCGCGAGCACCTGCTGGAGCTGCGGTCACGGCTCGACGAGCATGCCGGCCTGGTACCGGTCCGCTTCCGCTTCCCCGATGAACAGGGTGTGGTCACTTACGCCCCGGAAGGCGTACGCTTCGACCCGGCTTACCTGCAGGAACTCGAGGAGAGCTGCCCGTGGCTGAGCGTGCGGATCACACTCGACCGCGACTCGCTGCTGCGCGAACGCCGCGGTGGCAACGCCTGGGCTCCGGCCGCTGCCACACCGGCAGCGCGGAGCGTCGACACTCCGTTCTGAGCACATGGTCGTGGCTCACCACGGCAGGCCCGTGCCTGTCATAAACTGGCGGGCGTGAAAGGTGTTGAGTTCATGAAAAAAGTGGTTACCCCGTCGCTGCTCATGGCAGCTGTCCTGGGCGGCGGGCTGATGCTGGCACGCCGTTCTGTCGTCCTGGCCCAGGAAGAGCCGGTCGCTGCTTCCGGGATCGTCATCCCGGAAGGCTGGACTGAGGTCGCCGCTTCAGACGAACGGAACCTGAGCTTCGAGAACGCCGGCCAGGTCATCAGGGAAGGCCAGGAGTACGCGGCCATCATCCAGACGAGCGCAGGTACGATCCAGGTCGAGCTTTACGCCGACAGGACCCCGGTCACCGTCAACAACTTCGTGTTCCTGGCGCTCAACCGCTACTACGACGGCATCGTCTTCCACCGCGTGCTGGAGGACTTCATGGCCCAGACCGGCGACCCGACGGGCACCGGTACCGGTGGCCCCGGCTACCAGTTCGCTGACGAGTTCCACCCGGAACTGCGCCACGACTCAGCCGGCGTGCTGTCGATGGCGAACGCCGGCCCGGGCACGAACGGATCCCAGTTCTTCATCACCTTCCGTGACACCCCGCACCTGGACGACCGCCACAGTGTGTTCGGCCGGGTCACTGCCGGGCTCGAGGTCCTGGACCAGCTGACCCGCATCGATCCGCAGCAGCCTTCGACTGTCGTGCTGCTCAGCGACACTCTCGCTGCGCTGCGTGAACAGGGAATCGACCTGCCGGGTGAAGACGGTCAGGCGCTCGAGGCGTACCTGGAGAACGAACTCGGTGCCCTGCCCGCCCGTGGCCGCACCTTCGAACTCGCCGGCCGCAACGCCATCCTGGGCACCACCCGTGAAGGCGAACTCGTGGCTGGCTTCTGGCCGGTTCCTGACTTCATGGAGCGGGTCGTGATCATCGAACGCAGCAGCAACTGAGCAGACTGCATACGTGAAAGTGCGGGTGGGAACCGGTCTCCGGTCCCACCCGCACTCTGTGTCGCGGCCGCAATCCCCCAGCCGTTCGCTGTTAAGCAGCCCGCCGGGACTCGCTGTTACCAGGGGGTTTATGTAGGCGTCA
>CAYPKV010000202.1:0-2376 GCA_964411415.1 uncultured bacterium | reverse complement strand
CGTCTGACCGCCGGGCTGCTGCCGCGCGGCGGCACCGTGCTGGTCGATGCCCCGGCCGCGGTCAGCGAAGCCGGTCTCAGCCGGACCGCTGCAGAGCTGAGGAACGCCGGGCTGACGGTAGACCTGCAGGTACCCGCCAGTACCGGACCGGAAACATCGGCCGCCTGGCTGTCTGCTCCGGCCGGCGTGCAGGCCGGAGCTCCTTTCGTGCTCAGCGCGGGCGTCCACGCTGACAGTGCCGGACCGGCTGAGCTGACGCTGCTGCGCGCTGGCGTTCCGGTCGCGCAGCAGCAGGTGGAGCTCCGTCCCGGTCTGAACCAGATCGATTTCACTGTGGTGGACTCAGAGGGAGACTGGCTGTACACGTTCAGCGTCGCAGCGGCCGCCGACACCGTGACCGGCAACAACAGTCACGGAACGTTCGTGCAGGTACTCCCGGCCCCGAATGTCGCGGTGGTCACCCAGCAGGCCGCGGCCGGCGATGTGTTCGCTTCAGCACTCAGGCTGCAAGGTTTACATGCCGAGGTCATGCGGCCGGTGTTCGTCCCCAGAAGCGCCGCAGAGCTGGCAGTGTTCGATGCAGTCGTGCTGCTGGACCTGCCGGCACGGGAGCTGCATTCAAGCCAGCAGGACGCCCTGGCTGAATGGGTCAGGGAACTTGGCGGCGGCCTGCTGATCCTGGGTGGAGCCAACACGTTCGGCCCGGGTGGCTACTGGCAGACGCCCCTCGAGGACGTCTCGCCACTGTCCAGTCTCGTCGACCGCGAGTCACCGCAGGTAGCCCTGCTGTTCGTGCTGGACCGCTCCGGAAGCATGCTCGAAGCAGTCGGTGATACGAACCGCCTGGAGATAGCCAAGGCAGCCACGCTGGGAGCCATCGAAGCGCTGGACGAGGAAAGCCAGGTCGGCATCATCATGTTCGACAGCAACGCCGAGGTGCTCGTGCCCCTGCAGAGCGCAGCGGGTCCGGAACCGTTCGAGGGGGCTCTCGCCACCCTGAACGCCAGTGGTGGCACCAACATCTACCCTGCACTTCAGCACGCCGCTGCGCAGCTCCGCGACGTCGAGGCGTCAGCCAGGCACGTGATCGTGATGACGGACGGACTGTCCCGACCCGGTGATTTCCCGGGCATCATCCGGGAACTGCGGGAACTTGGCGCCACCGTCAGCACCGTCGCCATCGGCGAGGGAGCCGATGCTGCCGGGCTGGCCAACCTGGCCCGGCTGGGCAGTGGCAGCACCCACGCCACGACCGACTTCCGGGCACTGCCAAGCATCCTCGGCCAGGAAGCGTTGCTGCTGTCCGGCAGCTCCTTCGAGGAACTGACCGTGCAGCCCGTCTGGCACGCTGATGCCGTCGGCCCGGACTTCAGTTTCCTGGCGACCGTTGCACCACTGCACGGCTTCGTCAGGACCACAGCCAAGGAAGCCGCAACGCTGCACCTGAGCAGCACAGACGCCGAGGGTGAGTCCGTCCCGCTGCTTGCCAGCTGGCGTTACGGCCTCGGCAACGTGGCCGCCTTCGCCTCACAGGCAGCCGGCCCCTGGGCCGCCAGCTGGCAGGCGCAGGCCGATTACCCGGCCCTGTGGACGCAGCTCGTCCGCTGGGCGGCCACGCCGCCGCCTGCTGCCGGCCTGGACGTTCAGACCGAGCTGAGCGGTGACACGCTGCTGGTGACCGTGTCCGCCCTGGACGCCGACCTTGCGCCCCTGAACGGGCTCGCACTGGAAGCAGTGCTGCTGGATCCTGACGGGAACACAGCCGACACGGTGCTGCTGCAGCCCGCCGGAAACGGCACGTACAGCGGCCGCCTGCTGGCCACCGAACCGGGGACGTACTGGCTGGGTGCCGGTGTGCGTGGCCTGGACGACGGTGCCGTGGAACCCGTTGAACTGCCGCTGTACATCCCCTACCCGCAGCATCTGAACGGTGGAGCTGCCAGGCCGGAACTGCTGCAGCAGCTGGCCGCCGTCACCGGTGGTGAGCCGCTCGCCCCAGCCAGTACAACTGCCACTTTCACGACACTATGGCTGCCCACTGACGCCACGGTGCTGTGCCTGCTGGTTGCGGGTTGTGCCCTCCTGCTGGCGCTCTGGCGCCGGTATCGCGCTGGGGGCTGAAGCTCGGGGACCTTCTCGATATCGTCCGGCCCTGAACTGCCTGTAACTGACGAAAGCCCCGGCGGGATCATCTCCCGCCGGGGCTTTTCAGGTTCAGTCGGCTTCGGTCCGGGGGGACCTCCGCCTCGGGTTGTTCCGGTCAGAGATCGCCGGGGATGTCGGGGCGGAACTGCATGGCCCAGTCGCGGCTCTGGCGGCGTACGGCGTTCAGTTCATCGGCGGTGAACTCTTCGAACTCACCTTCGATGAGATCCG
>CAYPKV010000201.1:0-2417 GCA_964411415.1 uncultured bacterium | reverse complement strand
GTCAGTACTTCGAGATCAGCCGCGCCGACTGCCCGCAGCTGGACGTACATGGCCCCGGCCAGGCGGTCACGGTGGTGGCCTGGATAGTGCGTGAAGAGAAATCTTACCGACAGTGCGAGTTCATCGCCGGCCAGTGGAACGAAACGAACCTGGGCCGTCAGTACGGCCTGTTCCTCGACATACCTGCTTACGGCCAGGAGCATAAGGTTTCAGCACACGTCTCCTCCAGCGGCGGGCCGACACCGGGTTACCGCTACTGCATGGACGTCGCTTACTCCCACACCCCGGTCAGCTGGCACCGCTGGCACTGCGTGGCCCTGAGTTACGACGGTCAGCAGGCGGCCGCCTGGCTCGACGGGCTGCTCGAAACGCAGCCGACCGTCAACCCGTACCTGCTGCCCGGTGGCCTGCATGACGGCGGGCCGACCGGTTCCGACTTCACGGTCGGTGCGGTGCACCGCGGTGGCGAAATGGGCAACTTCTTCACCGGGCACTTGGGTGGCCTTGGTGTGTGGCGCCGCGCGCTGAGCCCCGCCGAGATGTGGGCTCTGGCGCACCCACAGCGGAAAGGCTGACGGGGACGATGCCGTCGCAGACCGGTTTCAGCTGGCGCGGTTTCCTGCTGAGTCTGCTGCACATCAGGCCGGGCGAATGGCGCTGGCGCGTCTCCCTCGAGGCCGCTGTGGTGGTCGGCCTGCCCCTGCTGGCCTTCACGCTGCTCGGGGAGCCCGGGCTGGGCCTCATGTGCTCGCTGGGTGCTTTCACCGTCATCTACTTCAGTGCACGGCCGCGTCGCGAGCGTTTCATCGCCCAGCTGCCGATCGCCGCCGGCCTGTGGCTGTCGGCCACAGCGGGGGTGCTCACGTCGGGCAGCGCACTGCTGACCTTCGTAACCCTGATCGTCATCGCGGTCGTGGCGTGCTGGTTCGTCCTGGGCATGAGCATCGGACCGCCCGGCCCGATAATGTTCATCCTGGTGGCCGGTGTCAGCGGCCACATCGCCGCCCCGGTCAGCCTCGGTGGTTCCGGCGTCCCGGCTGCGACCGTCCTGGCGATGGTCGCCATCGGCTGCCTGACTTCGGTCCTCGTGGCGGCAGTGCCGATATTCCTGACCGGGCGTTACCGCAACCAGCCCGCACCGGCAGCGCTGGCCGACATCTACGGCCGGCTGTCATTCGACTCAGCCCGCCTGCGAATCATGCAGCGGGTCATCCTGGCGGTCGTGCTCGCCGCGGTGCTGAGTCAGCTGCTGTCCCTGCCGCGCGGTTACTAGGTGATCCTGACGTGCGTCGCCATCCTGCAGTCGCACCCGGAGGTCAGCTACACGATGGCGCGGGCGGTGCAACGCTCACTCGGTACGCTGCTCGGCATCGGCGTGTTCTGGCTGCTGACGGGCCTCCAGCCCCAGGGACTGTGGCTGGTGCTCACCGTGTGCGTGCTGCAGTTCGGCATCGAACTGTTCATCACCCGCAACTACGCCCTGGGTCTGTTGTTCATCACGCCGCTGGCGCTGCTCATCACCACCACCAGCGGTTCCGTACCTGCGTCACAGGTGATGGGACTGCGGCTGCTCGACACGGTCATCGGCTCGGTGCTCGCGCTCGCCGTCCTGTTCGGCCTGGAGTGGTGGCACGCGAAGCGGCTGCGCCGGCGCCTGAGCGCCTGACCTCAGTTCGGGTTGGGTGGAGCGCTGCGCGGGACTGCCCGGGTGAACAGTTCGATCCGCTGTTCCGCTACGGCCTCGCCGCTGACGGCCTGCCGGTTGAGGCTTACGGTAACGTCCGCTCCGTTGAGCAGTGAACGCGCTCCGACAGGAGCACCTGCGTAAGTGAACTGGGTCGAGTCGTCGTAGACAGCCTCAAGGCCGGACAGGAACACGGCTGAACCCAGGTCGGTCCGGGCGGTGTCGACGTTGTCTGCCAGCAGGCCGGTGCGACCGGCTGGCCAGCTGGTGAGCGTCAGGGCCGGAACGGCGTTCTTGGGCCATTCGATGCCGGTGACTGCGATCTCGGCGAGGGCCACCGGCGTGTTGCCAGCCGCCGGCAGCGGCGGCACGAACTGCGCCCGGTCAGTCGCCACGTACAGGAAGCCGCAGTAGTCGCTCGCGGCTGACATGCAGTAGGTCGTGTTCGCCGGGACCAGCAGGGCCAGCGCCTCAGCACCGGTACGGAAAGTACCCTGGCCCGCCACGGTGATGTCGGTGCCGGGTGGGTAGATGTAACCAGCCTGCCGCACGACCTCACTGATGCGGAACAGGGCCAGGCGGGCGTCGCTGGCCGCGGTGATCAGCTGGTCCTGCTGGTTGGAGATGCGCCCGGTGGAGATGAGCGTGATGCTGGCGACCGCCAGCAGGATGACCAGGATGCCCATGCCGATGAGCAGCTCGATCAGCGTGATGCCCGACTGACGCCTCAAGG
>CAYPKV010000200.1:0-2418 GCA_964411415.1 uncultured bacterium | reverse complement strand
AGACGGCAGCGCGGATGGCGACCGGCATGTTGCGGAACACGAGCGCTATGATGATGATGACCGCGGAAGCAGTGAGCAGCCACGGACCCGTGTTGAACGCGAACACGTACGCGACACCCATGACCGTACCGGGGGTGGCGAACGAGAGCAGCGAACCGATCTCGATGAAGCGGCGGCCGAAGAAGCGCTGACGGCTGACCAGGTAAGCGACGAGGAAGCCGAGCAGCAGTGCCGGCACGGCGCTGATCGCGGACACCCGCAGCGAGTACAGGAACACCGGCAGGCCGGCGTTGAGGAAGTCACGGTAGTGCTGCAGCGTCAGCGTGTAGTTGACGCCCCACAGCTGGGTGAACGACCCGAACACGATGCTGAAGTACAGCGCGGCCACGAAGATGGTCCAGACAGCCAGCAGGCCTATGAGGATCCACTCCAGGGCAGGCGGCATGCGCACGACCGAGCCGGAGGCGGGCTTGCCGGTCACCGTCACGAACGAGCTGCCACCCAGCCACCACTGCTGCAGGAAGAACGCTGACAGGACGAACAGCAGCAGGACCGTGCCGTAAACGGCGGCCTCGTGCGGGTTGAAACGGCCGGTGAGCGACAGGTACACCTCCGTCGCCAGGTAGTTGCGGTCGCCACCCAGCACGATGGGGTTACCGAAGTCCGCGAGCGACTCGATGATGCTGAGCAGCGCAGCCGCGGCCAGACCGGGCCGTACGAGCGGCCAGGTGATGGAGCGCAGCACGTGCCAGCGGCCTGCCCCGAGCGTCTGGGCGGCTTCTTCGAGTGCCGGGTTGAGTGCCGACAGCGAGCCGCGCAGCAGCAGGTAAGCAACGGGTGTGAAAGCCAGAATCTGGGCGATGGAGACGCCGAGCACTCCGTATATGTCGTTCGTGGAAGCGCCAAACAGCTGATAGGTGATGATGCCGCGCCGGCCCAGCAGGAAGATCATCGCGAACGCCAGGATGAACGGCGGAGTGATGATCGGCAGCAGGCTGATCAGGTCAAGCGAGCCTTTCACTGGCCTGAAGCGCGAGCGCTGTCCCAGCAGTGCGAAGAACAGTCCCAGCAGCGTCGTCGCCGGAGCCACGATCGCCAGCACCAGCAGGCTGGTCGGTACGGCGCCGCGGCCGTACAGCATCATGCCGACGGCGAAACCGAAGACGAAGCCAAGGACTGCCCACAGCAGGATCTTCATGATGCCGGTACGGCGGATCACCGCCAGCAGCGCAGTCAGACCCGCCCCGCCGGCAGCCCACCACAGGGTGGCGTGCAGTTCGTTGAGCGCGGTGCGGGGGTTGTTCAGGAACAGGAACAGCGGATGGGACAGTGTGGTCCGGAACTGGTCGAGCGTGAACTCGCCCCGGACTACGAAAGCCTGCCGCAGCACCATGAACAGCGGGTAGATGATGAACAGGATGACGAACACCGACACCAGCAGGATGCTGGAAGCGATGAAGGCGTCCCCCTGCACCCGGCCTGATTCACTCAGGCCGTTGCCCATGACCAGTATCAGTGCGGCAAGGCTGAGCACGGCTCCCAGGCCGAACGGCTCAGAAGTAGCCAGCAGCCAGCCGGTACCGCTCAGGAAGCCCACGGCGGCGAGGCCGGTTATCAGGTCCGCACGCACAGTTATCTTCAGTCGCAGGAAGCTGATCACCAGTACCGCCAGCGCGGCGGCAGCAACCAGCCAGACGAACGGGCTGCCCAGGTCCATGCCGTAAGTCTGGACGTCGAAGTTCAGGAACGGCCGCGCCGGCCGCGTGTACGGCAGGGTGAAGAAAGCCACCAGTGCAAGGGCCGCCGGCAGCCAGGCTCCGCTCACTGAGAGGGAACTGTAACGGCTCGTGGCCTTCAGTTCACGCAGAGCGCTCATGCCGTGACCACAGTCAGGTCAGATCGCAAGAATGTATCCTCCGCCTCATTTGCTGGAGTTGATTATAAGCGCGCGTCCCTGACGAAACCTCAGGTTCGTCAGGGACGCGGACGGTTCAGCCATGCACCCACTCAGCGGGCGGATCCTGATTTAACGCGGGATCGGGAAGATCTCGTTGGTCCAGCGGGAGACCAGATGGTCACGGGTCTCGGGGTTGCCGTAGGTGTCGAAGTCGTACTCGATCAGGTTGATGCTGTCGAGTTCCGGGGCGAGTTCATGCACCGGAGTGTTGACGTTCGACTGGATCTGGAACGAGTCACCCTGGGCAGCAGCGATCTGCTGGGCTTCGGGGGTCAGGGCCCACTCGATGAAGGCGATGGCAGCTTCGCGGTTCGGGCCGTTGGCGACGAGCGAGACGCCACCGATCTCGTAACCGGTGCCCTCTTCAGGGGCAAGGGTGACGAGCGGGAAGCCCTGGTTGGCGAACTTCACGCCGTCGTGCATGCACTGCACGGCGATGCCGACTTCACCGCGGCCGGCGA
>CAYPKV010000199.1:0-2426 GCA_964411415.1 uncultured bacterium | reverse complement strand
CTGGACGACTACACCGTCGAAGTCACGCTCAGCGCTCCACAGGCATCGTTCCCCACGCTGCTTGGTTACAACGCCAGCATCCTGCCGAAGCACCTGCTCGAGGACCTGAGTCCCGCGGAACTCGCCAACCCGACTGCCTTCACCCGCAATCCGGTCGGCACCGGGCCCTTCAGGTTCGACGAGTACCAGCCGGGCTCGTTCGTCCGTCTGACCCGCTTCGACGATTACTTTGGCGGCGCACCGTACCTTGACGCCCTCGTCTACCGCATAGCACCTGATGCCAACGCCCAGCTGGCCCTCCTGCAGTCAGGCGAGCTTGACCTGGTCATCGTCGAACCGTTCCAGCTGGACGCAATCGCCAACAACCCGCGCATCCGCGTGCAGAGTGTCCCGGTCGTGCGCAGCGAGTTCATCACCATCAACCACAACATCCCTGCACTCAGTGACGCCCGCGTGCGTCAGGCACTCACCATGGGCCTCGACCGCGAGCAGCTCCTGGAATCCGTGTTCGGCGGCCGTGGTCAGGTGGCAGTCGGACCGATCGCCCCGAGCATCGCCTGGGCGTTCGATGACGGACTCGAGCCCCTGCCCTTCGACCCCGAAGCAGCCAACGCACTCCTGGACGAGGCCGGCTGGGTCCGCGGCAGCGACGGAATTCGCATGAAGGACGGCGAGCGCCTCAGCCTCACCATCCTTTACGACCCCGCCAACCCCACCCGCACCCGCACCTCGCTCATCGCTCAGCAGCAGTGGCTGGAACTCGGCATCGAGACCGACTTCGACACCAGCGAGTACGGCGCCATCCTCTCGCGCGTCCGCCAGGAAGAGCCGGATTACGAGCTCAACCCGAACTATCTGGTCTCACCGCCTGACCCTGACGGCATTGCCAACTACTACGTCAGCGGCTCGCTCGCAAACATGATGAAGTACCACAACCCTGACATTGACACGCTGTTCGACCAGGGTGCCGCAGCGGTCAGCCTCGAGGAACGCGCCGAGATCTACCGGCAGATCCAGCAGATCATGCATGAAGACCAGCCGAACGTGTTCACCGTCTACCCCGACGAGATCCAGGCCCTGAGCATCGCCACCGAATACTTCCCCGAAGCAGGCTACCGCGACGCGCTGGCCTGGGCCCACCTGATTTCCAAGCAGTAAGGAGCGGTTCGCCTGATGAGCAGTGAAACAGTATGAGCAGATTCGTCTTACGCAGAGTGCTGGAATCCCTGGTACTGGTCCTGCTCATCACGATCTTTACCTTCTTCCTGATCCATTCCGCACCCGGGGGGCCGAGCATTCTGCTCGACCCCTCGATGAGTCCCGAGGACATGGCCCGGCTCAGCGCCGCCTACGGCCTGGACCAGCCGGTGCTGGTGCAGTACTTCCGCTGGCTCGGCCGCCTGTTCCAGGGTGACCTGGGCTTCAGCCTGGGCCTGGGACGGCCGGTCGCGGAGCTCGTCATGGGCGCACTGCCTGCCACGCTCCTGCTGTCCGGCGCGGCACTCCTGCTGGCGCTCGTCATCGCGATCCCGGCAGGCATCATCGCAGCCATCAGGCGTGACACGCTGCTCGACCAGATCGTGACCGGCGCAAGCTTCTTCGGACTGTCCCTGCCGGTATTCTGGTACGGCCTCATCCTGATAGTCATCTTCGCGGTGACGCTCAACTGGCTGCCGGCAGGCGGCATGAACACGCCGGGCGGCAACTCGTTTCTGGACACGCTCAGGCACCTGATCCTGCCTGCCATCACGCTGGCCACTGTCAACATGGCGCAGCTCGTTCGTTACACGCGCTCGGCCATGCTGTCGGTCCTGAAACAGGACTACATCCGCACCGCCCGCGCCAAAGGCATCCGTGAAAGCCGCGTGATCATCGCCCACGCATTCCGGACGGCACTGGTGCCGGTCGTCACGCTGCTCGGCATGCTCATCCCGCGGCTCGTGGGCGGAGCAGCCATCACCGAAAGCGTATTTTCGTGGCCCGGCCTGGGCCGCCTGGCGATCTCGGCCGCTTCCCGCCAGGACTACCCGACCATCATGGGCATCACGCTGCTCATATCGATAATCGTCATCGTCATGAACCTGATCGTTGACCTTCTCTACTCACGACTGGATCCCCGTGTCAGCTACCGCTAACGCAACCACCGTCCACGAGTCGCCCGGCGCACGCGCCTTCAGACGCTTTTGGCGGCGAGGTACCACGCGGATCGCCGCGGCGGTCCTGCTGATCGTCACTCTATCGGCCATCTTCGCTCCGTGGCTGGCCCCTTACGACCCAGCCCAGATCGACCTGTTCAACACCCTGGCCGGACCGTCAGCGGAACACTGGCTGGGTACCGATGAGAACGGCAGGGACATACTGTCCCGCCTGCTCTACGGTGGCCGGGTGTCGATGTCGGTAGCACTCCTCGCGGTGATCAGCGCACT
>CAYPKV010000198.1:0-2451 GCA_964411415.1 uncultured bacterium | reverse complement strand
GCATCCAGGAGAACATCGCCATGATCATCGACGGCTCCTTCGCCATCGGCGACGTTCGCAACCTGGCCCAGTTCAACTGGGGCGTCACCGAGCTGCCGGTCCTCGAAGAGGGCGGCGTGCAGGGTAACTACGCCTCGTTCTTCATGAACGGCCTCAGCCCGAACGCCTACGCTGACGATGCCACCCTCGAAGCCTCCGCGCGCTTCCTGAAGTACGTCACCAGCGACGAAGCCCAGCTCCTGTGGCTCGACGTCGTGGGCGAACTGCCCGCCAGCCGCAGCCTGATCGGTGATCCGGCCCTGGCTGACGACCCCGTCTACGGTCCGTTCATCCGCGCCTTCAACTACGCTACCGCCGAGATCTTCGTTGACGAAGCCGGCCAGCGTGACGTCATCGTTGACGCCATCAACGAAGTCGTCCTGAACGGTGTCGACCCGGCTGACGCCATCGCCGCCGCCGCAGCTGCCGACCAGGCCCTGCTGGACGCCGCCAACAACCAGTAAACCTTTCCGCCCGGTCCGGGGAAGCCCTCCCCGGACCGGGGTCTCAACTGAAGCAGGCAGAAGGAGGACTGTTTGCCCGCCGCATCAAAGCAGAACCAAGCCGGAGTCCCCACTCCGCAACGTCGAGCGATCAGCCTATCCACGCGTGAGGCCATCTGGGCTTATGCCTTCCTGCTGATCCCCCTTATCTTCTTCCTGGGTTTCCGGCTGTGGCCGGCCGTCCAGTCGTTCCTGCTCAGCCTGCAGACCTGGCACGTCAATCCCGACATGCGCCAGTTCGTCGGACTGCAGTACTACCAGGAGATGCTGCAGAACCCGCGCCTCCTGCAGGCGCTGCGCAACACCCTGCTGTACGCACTCATCACGGTTCCGGCCCAGTTGATCATCGGCCTGGGCCTGGCGATGCTGCTCAACTCGGTCAACCACTTCCGCGGGTTCTTCCGGGCTATATTCTTCGCGCCCTATATCACACCCGCTGCAGCTGTCGCCTGGGTGTGGGGTTGGATGTATAACGTCAACTTCGGTATTTTCAACACTTTCATCATCGCGGTGGATGAGTTCATCAAGGGTCTGGGCATCAGCTGGCTGTCATTCGATCCGCAGCCGTTCCTGACCAGTCCCGCCCAGGCGCTGCCTGCAGTGGCAGCGGTCGTGGTGTGGCAGAACGTCGGCTTCCAGGTCGTGATCCTCCTGGCCGGCCTTCTCGGCATCCCACGGTCGTACTACGAGGCTGCCCGCATCGATGGTGCGAACGGCTGGCAGATCTTCTGGGGTATCACCCTGCCGCTGCTGAACCCGGTACTGCTGTTCTCGCTGGTCATCTCGACCATCGCTTCGCTGCAGCTGTTCGACCAGGTCGTGAACATCAACTTCACTGACCAGGGCGGTCCGCTGGGCAGCACGCTGACGATCGCGGTTTACATGTACCAGGAAGCGTTCGAACGTGCCCGCATGGGTTACGCGGCCGCCGTCACGGTGCTGCTGTTCGCGATCATCCTGGTGATCACCCTCATTCAGATCAAGTTCCTGAACAAGAAGGTGGAGTACTGATGGCCAGCATCAGCCATAACCGCCGTCGCTTCCGCATCAAGCCCGGCATGGTCTTCAGTTACCTGGCGCTCATCGTGCTTGGTGTGGTGATGGCGTTCCCGTTCGCATGGATGCTGCTGACTGCCTTCAAGAGCATCCGTGAGATATTCAGCCTGAATTTCTGGCCGCAGGCATGGACGCTGGCGAACTTCCAGGAAGTGCTGTTCCGCACGGACTTCCCACGCTGGTTCGGCAACAGCCTCCTGGTGGCCTCGCTGACCACCGTCTCGGTCCTGTTCTTCTGCTCGCTGGTCGGCTACACGCTCGCCCGCATGCGCTTCAAGGGCAAGGAAGTCGTGTTCCTGCTCATCCTCTCCACCATGATGATCCCGACCGAGATGCTCGTCATCCCCTGGTTCGTCATGTCCGCGGAGTACGGCTGGACGAACACGTACTGGGGCATCATGTTCCCCGGCCTGATCACCGGTTTCGGCGTGTTCCTGCTGCGTCAGTTCTTCCAGACCCTGCCGGTCGACCTGTTCGACGCCGGCCGTCTGGACGGCCTGAACGAATGGGGTCTGTTCTGGCGTGTAGGCCTGCCGCTGGTCGGCCCTGGCCTGTCCGCGCTGGGCATATTCACCTTCATCGGTAACTGGAACGCGTTCCTGTGGCCGCTCATCGTGATCACTGACCGCAGCATGCGCACCATACCGGTCGGTACCGCCCTGTTCTCAGGTGAGGCCGCTACGGCCTACAACCTGATCATGGCCGCCTCGGCCATGGCCATCATCCCGGTACTGATTGTCTTCATCATCTTCCAGAAGCAGATCGTCGAAGGCGTCGTGCTGACGGGGGTTAAGGGGTAGGGTCGCTGTAACCGCCGGTGGTGTTGCCCGGCGTTCTCTTGCTTTGTTGCAGG
>CAYPKV010000197.1:0-2455 GCA_964411415.1 uncultured bacterium | reverse complement strand
GGTCGTCGGTTCAAATCCGACCGTTGGCTCCACACAGAAGCGCTCTCCAGGACAGTGTTCCTAGGAGGGCGCTTTCTTGTCCCACGTGAAGTTCCTTAGCCTGCCCGCTGCTTCACCAGCCTGATATCAACCCACCCACTCGTCCCGCCACGGCAGCCACATCGCTTCCTCGCTGGGCAGCGGGAAACCGTTCACCTTCAGTGCCAGCAACAGCTGACCGCGGTGATGCGAGTCATGCACGATCATGTGCAACAGCACAGCGTCGGCATTCAGATGCGGCGCCTCACCGGTCTCACCGTCCGGCACTCCCTGGGCTGCTGCCAGCGCAGCATCCCGGCCTTCCCTGAAGTGCGCCCGGTACTTCTCCAGGTCGGTCTCCGGCACGAACTCATCGTCAGCCGTGATCGAGTAGAGCCGCTGTGTCCGCCTGACCTTGCCCTGTGCCAGGCGGCTGACCCAGTACTCGGGTGTACCGGCAAGTTCGGCCAGGTGTCCGGCGACCGTCATTCCGCCGCCGGGCGTCTGTGCGCTCATCATCTCCTGGCTGAGGTGTTCCAGCAGGTTGGCGTTCACCTGATCGTTAGCCTGCCAGCAGTCGAGTACTGATTGCGAGATTGCCATCGTGTGACCTCCGTCTGCGGGCAGGGTAGCAGGGGGAGATGTGAAGAAGGCTTCAGCCGTACCGATGAGATCGTGAACGGTTAAGTGTGACTTGACGTAAGCGAGGACCATCTCATCTGTAATGGCGCCGCAATAGGCATAAGGGGGTATGTATATGAACAATCAATCCAGACTTTCCGGATCGGCGAAGTTCACCGCAGTGCTGCTCACCGCTGCCCTGGCTTTCGCCCTGGCTGCCTGCTCGCCCGCACCGGGCGGCGGTGGTGGGGGAGGCGGTGGCTCGGGCATGCCTGCCGTTCCGCCAACGGGTGGCGCGGACCTCGTCGTTGTCGAGGACTCGCAGGTTAACGGTGACGTACAAGTCGAGAACGGCACCGCTGAGCTCATCGTTTGGGACAGCTTCGCCGACGGCAACATCCAGGCAGAGAACAGCGGCCTGATCAGCGTCGATGGCTCAACGACAGGTGGCAACATCCAGCTGGATAACAACGCCGGCCCGATCGCGGTCAACCGCACCACTGTCAACGGAGATGTCCAGCTGTTCGACAACCGCGGTGCGGCCGCGGTGAACGGGAACACCATCGACGGCAACCTGCAGTGCAAGGGCAACAGCCCTGCGCCGACCGGTGGCGGCAACACCGTCAACGGCAACGCTGAAGACCAGTGCGCCGGCTTCGGCAGCTGAACCGTTCCTGACTTGATCCAGGGGGTCCGCGTGCATGTGCGCGGACCCATCAACTTGTGCATCCTGACACACCCACAGCCCGACACTTTAGGACTACACTGTCCTGATGAAGCGCGAACAGTTGCTCACAGAAGGCAGCAGACTCGGTGAAGTACACCTGGCCGTCACGGACGGCGAACGCTCCAGGCAGTTCTGGACCCGCTACGTAGGCCTGCAGGAGCAGCCTTCGACCGACGGCACCATCAGGCTCGGCGTCGGCGACAGCACCCTCATCGTCCTGCACCCCGGCGCCCAGGGGCCCGTAGTCAGGCGCCGCACCGGCCTGTACCACGTCGCGATCCACGTGCCCGACCAGAAGGCCCTCGCCACCCTGGTAGCCAGGCTCGCGACCCTGCGCTTCGGCCAGTCACCGACCGACCACACCTCAACCATGGCGACATACTTCAGTGACCCGGACGGCAACGGCATAGAGATCACCTTCGAGACGCCCTACCGCGGTGAGATGCTGATCCTGCCCGACGGCCGGCCGGTCGCCCGCCTTAAGGACGGCACCGAGCGGGGCGTGACGGAAGCGCTGGACATCGACGAACTGTTCAGTGTCATCGACTCAGAAACCGACCTGGACGTGCCCCTGCCGGCCGGTACCCGCATCGGCCACGTCCACCTGCACGTACAGGACATCGAAGCCGGCAAAGACTTCTACGTCAACCTGATCGGCATGCACTCACTGCTGCACATGGACGGGATGGGCATGAGCGACTTCGGCATCGATCAGACGACCCAGCCGCACTCGCTCGCGATCAACGAGTGGAACTCCTCAGCAGCGGCACCCAGACCCGAAGGAACCGCCGGACTCATCCGCTGGCAACTGCAGGTCCCTGATGATGCAGCCCTGACCGAACTGCGGTCGCGCCTGGAAGCGGCCAGCTGGCCATTCGAAGCCACTGAAAATGGCCTGCTGGTCGCTGACCCGTCAGCGAACCAGCTCGAGGTAGTGACTGCCGGCTGAGCACGGTACATCCGTACCCCGCAGTACACGATCACGCTGGTAACATCCGGTCGTTGCCATGAACGAAACCGTGACCAATGTCCCAACGCCACCAGCCGGCAGCGCACCGCAGGCTGAAGCTGCAGCCAGGCTGTTCACAC
>CAYPKV010000196.1:0-2461 GCA_964411415.1 uncultured bacterium | reverse complement strand
AGTGGTGGGAGCCGCGACAACGCGCATTTCAGCATGAAGTCTCGCTCAACAACCCGTAGGCGCCAGCCGGGTAAACGCCGGAAGACAGCGGATAGTATGACTGACATGCAGACGGATAATGGTACACAACCGTTCGGCTTCCAGGCGGAGATGACCAGTGAACGCTGAGGACCTGCTCAGCATCAGCATCTGGCTGGCACTCCCCCTGGTAACCATCGGCACCCTGCTTCACTTTGTTTACGACTGGACCGGCCAAAGGCGCTGGGTTGCACTGTTCGCCTCCGTGAACGAAAGCTACTGGGAACACATCAAGATCGCCTTCTGGCCACTGTTCGTCTACTACGCTGCACTGTTCTTCCTGGGCGGAAACGAACTGCCCGGGTTCATCCCCGCCGCAACAGTCGCGCTTTACAGCGTGCCGGTAACGATGATCGCAACCGTGTTCGCCTACAAGCGTTTCGCTGGCCGCAACATCCTTTACCTGGACATCCTGATGTTCATCATCACCATGCTGATGAGCCTGATGCTGTTCGTGCTCCTCAGCGCTGAACTCGTGGCTTCGCCGCTGACCACCGGCCTCAGCCTGCTCTTCCTGCTGGCACTGCTGATAGCGTTTGGCACTTACACCCTGCGACCGCCGGCGGAACCCGACTTCTTCATCGACCCCACCAATCAGCGCTACGGCCTGGACGCGCACGAACAAGCCGGAGATCAGTAACTGCCGAACAGCTCGAGTTGCTCGCCATTGAAGGCAAGCACTTGGAACGGGCCGCTCTTGGGTCCGTTCATGCCGGGGGAACCCAGGGGCATGCCCGGCAGGCCGATGCCGACAATGTCAGGCCGTTCAGCCAGCAGCTGCTCGATGGCCTCAAGCGGCACGTGACCCTCAATGACATAACCAGCAGCTTCAGTAGTGTGGCAACTCCAGGTGCTCGTGGGGATGCCCAGCGCAAGCTTGGGGACGCTGATGTCCTCCACGTCGACTACGGTGACGTTGACTCCGCGCCGGCGCAGGATGTCGATGTAATCAACGCAGCAGCCGCAGGTTGGTGATTTGGTGACAGTCATGTGCACGTCCGAAAGCTGCACCGCAGCCTGAGCGGAACCGCTACCGAACAGGGCTACGCCTACTGCGGCGAGCAGCACCAAGACAGTTACTGTGAGGGCGGGAACCACTTTGTTCATCATTGACCTCATTTCCTCAGTTGGTTGGATTCTCACCGGATTCAGTGCGGCCACTGCCGCGTGACTCCTCAGTGAAATCCGGGAACAGCAAGCGCACAATCCCCAACGCCAGGAACAGGATCAGCGCAACCGGCAGCAGCCAGTAGAGCCAATTAAGAACCTGGGTGAGAATCACACTCATGCGACAAGCCTAATGACTCCGCATTGGGCAGGAATAAAGGGCGTGTAAGGCTGGTGTAAAGACGCAAACAGGTTCACACCCGGCACGTGCGGGTGCTAGTTTGGTCGCTAATGAGCCACATCCTGGTTGTAGAGGACGACCCTGATACCGCACAGGTCGTAGTTGCCTACCTGAAACGCGAAGGCTACCAGGTGAAGCTCGTTCACGACGGCGCCGAAGGCCTGCAGTCAGCCAGGGAATCACCACCAGCACTGATCATCCTGGACTGGATGCTGCCCGGCCTAGTTGGTCCCGAGTTCATCAGCGCCCTGCGCCGCGAGCAACGCACGCCCGTCATCATGCTCACCGCCCGCAACGAGGAAAGCGACCGCATCGTCGGCCTGGAACTCGGCGCCGATGACTACGTAATCAAACCATTCAGCCCCCGTGAACTCGTTGCCCGCGTCCGCGCCGTACTCCGCCGCACCCAAACCCGGGAGGAAACGCCAGCTGAAGCAGTTGACGTTGCCGGCCTGCGCGTGAACACCAGCCTCCGCCAGGCCACCTACCAAGGGCAGGCGATTGAGCTGACCACCCTGGAGTTCGACCTGCTGTTCACGCTCGCCCGCGCACCCGGCCGCGTCTTCACCCGCGACGCACTCATCAACCGCGTGTGGGGACCCGACTTCGCAGGAGTTGACCGAGTCGTTGACGTGCACGTCTCCAACCTGAGACAGAAACTCACCAGTGTCGGCGCGGAAGCATTGCTCGTAACCGTCCGTGGAGTGGGTTACAAGCTGGTGCCGGATCCCTCATGAGGAGACCAAACAGGAGCAGCCTGTACTGGCGACTGCTTCCCTCCTACCTGCTGGTGATCCTCGTGGCGGCCGGCACCGCCTTCCTTGCCGGCGAAGCGGTAGCACCGTTTTTCCTGCAGCGGCATGTTGACGTCATGATGGACACCCTGCACACGCACGCTGACCAGTCACTCGACGAGATGGCTGACGACCTGGAATCCGGCTTCCGCCGCGCCCTCACCCAATCCCTCCTCTGGGCGCTACTCGCCTCCGGAGTGGCCGCCACAATCGTCGGCTTCTACGTCACCCGCCGGGTAGT
>CAYPKV010000195.1:0-2478 GCA_964411415.1 uncultured bacterium | reverse complement strand
TGAGGATGTACCCGGCAAAGAGAGAATTGAAGGGGTCACGTTTGTGAACCCCTTCGAGTCACCCCCGCCAGGTACCCGACAAGACGAACTCGCCTGAGGTCACTGGAATGTCTTTCGTCCATCAGCACACTCGCGGATGGACGAAAGACTGCAGGCTCTGAACCAAGTGCTCAAGTGCCACCGTTCAGAGGACTTCACCCACCCTGATACTCGTAGGCTCCGATGCTGCATGCGGTGGTGCCAGTTCCAGGTCGTGGTTCACCACGTTGATCCGCAGCGAGTGTTCCACCTTCTGAATCCAGGCAATGCTCGAGCGGTACAACACTCCTGATCTGCGAGGCGACGCCAAGAGCAAGGACAGGAGGGGACCCATCGACCGCCGCTGGCAACACCTGCTCAACATCCAGGTTGAACGCAGTACCGAAGACGGGAGCGATGTCCGTTGCTCCCAGGTCCACATCAGCGTCTGGCAACCTGTAAACGACGTTGTAGCCAGCTGAAGCGATCTTGTTGGGACCGCCCAGGCTGTAAATGTCGTATGGCGTCGCTGGTGAACCGGTGCCTGAGTTGTAGGCGATGAGGTTGCCCCTTATAACCATATTGGGGCGCCCGTTATGTATTCCTCCACCGTGACCATCTAAACCAACATCGCCCATCGCGCGGTTCTGGAGAATCGTGTTGAAGTTGAGGCGGATGCCACCATCGTTGACACCACCTGTGTAAACACCACCACCCCAGCCAGCCATGTTCGCGGTGATCGTGCTGTTCTCAACGAGCACATCAGCATCGGGCACGTTATCGAATGGGTTCAGACAGCCGGGATCCGAGATCGCATCGCAGAAGTAAGTGTCTGAGTAGATGCCGCCACCCCGTCCCGTTGCAATGTTGCCTGCAATGGTACTGCCCCGGACTGTCAGAGTTCCACCGTCATTCGCCGGCGCACCAGTGTGTGCGATGCTCACAGCACTGATGCCAGCCCCGTTCTCGGCCTGGTTGTCATAGATGTACGTGCCAATCACCGTGAGTTGACGGATGCTGTGAATTCCGCCACCGTCCTGACCTGCAACATTGTCGAAGATCCTGCTGTTCTCGATTCGCAGCCACTTGGGACCCGCAGGCAGTGTGTCACTGCCCTGGTATCCGTTGAAAATGCCGCCACCCGAACCGGCCACAGTGTTCTCACTGATCCGGGATTCCCTGATGATCATCTGGCCGTCGTTGAAGATCCCGCCGTAGTCACCACCAGCTTCGTTCAAGGCGATCTCACTGTTGTCAATAGTCATGTAGAGGTGGTTGCGGATTCCCGCGCCATCCCCTGAAGCCTTGTTGTCCTCGATAAAGGCATCGTCGATCCGGCCCATCGCATAGCTATAGACGCCGCCACCGTCGACAGCTTCGTTACCGGATATTTCCGCACCGTTCACGATGTACAGATACGACCTGTCGAACTGCCAATTATGATTCGTAGCGTAGATGCCACCACCTTCAGCGGTTGCGGTGTTCAGCTCAACACTCGAATTGTCGATCCAAAGCGTGCCTGTACCCAGGTATGCACCAGCACCACGCAGAGCTTCATTGCCGCTGATGATCGAACTGCCAGTCACTGTTGCAGTGACTTCGCTGCTCACCCCACTGACGAACAGCCCACCGCCATAGCGTGCAGCCTTGTTCCTGAATAACTCGCTTCCCTCGTAGATGCGCAGGTTGCCAGCCGACCAGATACCGCCACCGTCGCCATACGCCTCGTTGTCATGAACATGCACCGCACGCAAATGCAGCGAGCTGCCTCCAACGACCATGATGCCGGCACCGTTCTGCTCCCGTCCCTGCTCCACCTGCAGGTTCGCCAGCTCCACTTCGGCGCCCTCATCGATCATCAGTATCCGGAACGTGTCGTTCCCCACCAGCCTCACCAGTGGACCTGTCGAGACAGGCCCGTCAGACGGCCCTTCGATCGCCAGGTCATGCGTGATGGCCAGCTGGTCGGCCAGTGCGATCACCAGCTCGCCGCTCACCGGATCGAAAAGACTGGGATCGAAGGTGAGTGTGGCCCCTTCGGTACGCGCGTCCTCAACAAGACCGCGGAGGCTGCCTGGCATTGGATTATTATTGTTGTCGGAACTCTCCGTAACTACCGCGACCAAGCTCAATTCAAGCGCGCGCTCAGCCTCGAGTACATACTCGGAAACCGCTCCATTGACGGTCACAACGACCGAGTAGTCACCAAGGTTTGCCCCATCGTCATGAACGTTGACCGTAAACGCATTCGCATCAGCGGCAACAGTCCCGTTTGCAGGCTGAATTTCTAACCCGCCAACCGCTTCGAACTCAAAGGTAACAGGCCCAGTAAATGCGCCAACCCGGGTGATGTCGAAAGTCAACGACGTGCCCGTCTGCATCGGCAGCGTCACGGTTGAAGCGCCAGAAACCGCCAGCCCGGCATGGGATTTCCGCGTGGTGGACAACACGCAGGGAGAC
>CAYPKV010000194.1:336-2524 GCA_964411415.1 uncultured bacterium | reverse complement strand
GGATCTTTAAGCCAGGCTGGCCCCTGCTGTCTCGAACGCCTGTGGTGCCGTGTGGGGGACCACAACTGCGCACCGGGATGCCTAATAACTGTGTCAACCGTGCACGGGAGTCATGAACTGACTCGGCCGCAAAGGTCAACAGAAGGAACTCTTACAGATCAACCCTGACCGAAGGACCCATGGTCGAGGTCAGGTAGAGGGTACGCAGGTAGGTGCCGCGGGCAGCGTCGGGCTTGGCAGCCTCGACGGCGCTGCGGAGCGCCGCCAGGTTCTCGGCGAGCTGCTCAGCGGTGAAGCTGGCCTTGCCGATCGGCGCGTGAACGACACCGGTCTTGTCAGAACGGAACTCGATCTGACCGGCCTTGAGGGCCTTGACGATCTGACCGACGTTCGGCCCGACGGTACCGGCACGCGGGTTGGGAAGCAGGCCACGCGGACCGAGGATACGGCCGAGCTTGGAACCGACGGCAGCCATCATCTGCGGAGTGGCGACGACAGCGTCGTAGTCGAACCAGCCACCGGCGACACGTTCGATGAGTTCTTCTGCACCGACGAAGTCGGCGCCGGCAGCCTCCGCCTCGGCAGCCTGCTCGCCCTGGGCGAAAGCCAGGACGCGTACGGTGCGGCCCGTGCCGTGCGGCAGTGCGACGGTGCCACGAACGTTCTGGTCGCTCTTGCGCGGGTCTACGCCCAGACGGAAGTGCGCTTCGACGGTCTCATCGAACTTCGCGGTTGCGAGTTCCCGGACGAGGGCAACAGCTTCGCTGCTCTCGTAAAGGCGGTCACGGTCTACCCGGCCGGCCAGTTCGCGGTAACGCTTGCCACGTGCCATTACTGCGGTCCTCCTTCGACGGTAACGCCGAGTGAGCGGGCGGTGCCGGCGATGATCTTCGCGGCAGCAACCTCGTCGTTGGCGTTGAGGTCAGTCATCTTCTGACGGCCCAGCTCAAGGCACTGTTCCCAGGTGATCTTGCCGACCTTGTCCTTGTTGGGGACGCCTGAGCCTTTGCCGATGCCGGCGGCCTGTTTGATCAGGTAGCTGGCGGGCGGAGTCTTCGTGATGAAGGTGAACGAACGGTCCGCGTAGATGGTGATCTCGACAGGGATGATGGCGCCGGCCTGCGAGGCAGTGGCGGCGTTGTATTCCTTGACGAACCCCATGATGTTCGCGCCGTGCTGGCCCAGGGCCGGGCCGACGGGCGGTGCCGGGGTCGCTGCACCCGCTGGGAGCTGCAGCTTGACGATTCCTGCGATCTTCTTTGCCATGATTCCTCCTTGAGCTCCCCCGCCCGGGACATGGCGGTCCTGCGGGGTACTGACGCTGCTGAATCAGTTCAGGTCTTGAGGACCTGTGAGTAATCGAGTTCTACCGGCGTTTCCCGGCCGAATATTGAGACGAGCACCTTGACCTTGCCGCGCTCGGGGTTCGACTCGGCGACCACACCGTTGAAGTCCGCGAACGGACCGGCGGTCACCTGCACGTTGTCGCCGACGTTGAAGGTGATGCGCACCTTCGGAGCCTCGCGGCTGCCGGTGATCCCGAGGGTACCCAGCATGCGGGCTTCTTCCTCCATGCTGAGCGGCACTGCATGGGTGCTGGTTCCGACGAAACCGGTCACACCCGGGGTGTAGCGGACGACTTCCCACGCTTCGTTGGGCTCGTCAGGGTTGTCACCCAGGTCCATCTGCACGAAGATGTAACCGGGGAAGAGCTTGTTCTCGATGACTTCCTTCTTGCCACCCCGGCCATGCTCCACGGATTCTTCCTTGGGGATGACGACCTGGTAGATGGAATCAGCGATGCCAAGCGAGCGGGCGCGGCTGAGAATGTTCTCTTTTACTTTTTCCTCGTGCCCGACATAAGTATGGATGGCATACCATTCGATACTCATACTGCCTCGCTTTCTGGCTGGACTCTGCCTTCAGACACCTGACTGACCGTCAGCCGACGATCAGGAAGTCGATCAGCGCGCCGAGGGTCGTGTCTGCCACGAGCAGGAAGATGGCCGTGAGCACGACGAAGATCAGCGTGGCCTGCGTGGCCTGCACGACCTCCGGCCGCGTCGGCCAGGTGACCCTCTTCAGTTCGGCGCGCGAGTTGCGCAGGTAGGTGATGAGTCCCTTGAACACAGGGCCTCAGACCTTGACTTCGCGGTGAACCGTGTGCTTGCGGTCCCAGCGGCAGTAC
>CAYPKV010000194.1:0-304 GCA_964411415.1 uncultured bacterium | reverse complement strand
TTGAGCTCAAGCTTCGCCGTCGTGTTACGGCGGTTCTTGTGGGTGGTGTAGTTGCGCCGCTTGCACTCAGTGCATTCGAGCTGCAGTTTGATCCTGACGTCACTTGCCATGAAAGACTCCCAAATCCGGTAACTCTATCACGTTCCGCCGCCACTCCCGTGTAACGTGGCATTCAGGCGGGCGTTCCTTCAGTGTCAGGCTGCCCCGTCCGGGCAGCCTGACACGTTCCTTCTAAGACCTTACTTGGTCACCTTCGTGACGACGCCTGCACCAACGGTACGGCCGCCCTCACGAATGGCGAAAC
>CAYPKV010000193.1:0-2527 GCA_964411415.1 uncultured bacterium | reverse complement strand
CTCGTGTAACTGAAGGTCCCCAGCAGCAGGAGCCAGCCGGGCAGCGCCAGCCACACCTGCCAGCTGCGCCTGGGGATGACATGAACGATCAGCAGCAGGGCCGCTATTACAGTGCGCCAGATGACCGCGTCCCCGTGTCGGGTCGAGGTCAGGTAACGCATGAACATGTTCCAGTCGACATTCACGACACGCTGCAGCGTGAACCAGATGTCTGCTGCGGACGCGGCGACGACGATGAGGCTCGCGGCCACCGCAAGCAGTGACGCCAGCAGCGGCCTGCTCCTGAGCCACCAGCGCAGAAGGCCTGCCGTTGCGAGCAGCGTGGCAGACAGCAGAAGCAGGGCCTTGACCCAGGCCATCAGCCGCGCACCGATCCTGAATTGTTAAGAACAGCGTCCAGCACGTCTCTCGGCTTCAAGCGTACCACTGCCTCTCATGTCCGCAGTGTAAGGTCGGAATGAGATGACACTTCGCGAGGAACCAGCCGCCCACGCCGCCCTGCGGCGCTACATCAAAGAACCGGTCAACAGCCTGTCCCACCTGGCCGGGGTGTTCCTCAGCATCGCGGCAACCGTCCTGCTGATCGTCCTGAGCGGTGGTGAGCCGTGGCGCATCGTCAGTTTCGCCATCTACGGGGCGACGGCCATCCTGCTGTTCACAGCCAGCACCCTGCTGCACACCGTCAAAGGCAGCGAGCGGGTCGAGTACCTGCTGCGCCGCTTCGATCACTCGGCGATTTTCGTCTACATCGCCGGCTGTTACACGCCGATCGCCCTGGTCAGTCTGCGTCCTGAACACCCAGGCTGGGGCTGGGGGCTGTTCACGGCCGTGTGGGCACTGGCGCTGGCCGGCGTCGTGTTCAAGATGTTCTGGTTCCGTGCGCCGCGCTGGCTTTCTACCGTCCTGTACCTGCTGATGGGCTGGATCGCCGTGCTGGCCATCAGCCCGATGCTGTCAGTCCTTGGCCTGGGTGCCATCCTGTGGCTGCTGGCGGGCGGCCTGTTCTATACGGTCGGTGCAGTCATCTACGCGACCCGCTGGCCGGACATCCGGCCGGGCGTGTTCGGCTATCACGAGCTGTGGCACTTCTTCGTGCTCGCCGGCAGTGTCTGCCACTTCGTGATGATGCTGCTCCACGTACTGCCATCCTGAGTTAGTCTGCCTCATGAAAAACGCCAACTGGCAGGCTTACGCCGACTGGACCGAGTCGCTGCGTCAGCGCAACAGCATCGCCGGCATCCACGTGACCGTCTTCACCGCCAGCGAGACCCTGTTCGAACACGGCTTCGGCCACCGGAACATCGCCCGTGACCTGCGTCCCGACGCAGACACCATGTTCGGCCTGGGCAGCGTCACCAAGTCGTTCACGGCGCTTGCCATACTGCGGGCCGCGACCGATGGCCTGCTCAACCTGGATGACCCGGTCACCCGCTGGCTTCCTGAGTTCACGCTCTGGGAAGGTCGTACTGCTCCTGTCGTACGCCAGCTGCTGAACCAGACCAGCGGCCTGCCGGCACTGGACACGCTCGTTCACGCCATGGCCGAAAGCGGCCGCGGCGACCCCACTGAAGCGTTCGACCCGGTGCCGCCACCTGAACAGATCGCCCCGACCGGGACAGCCGTGGAAGTGATCGAGTACCTGAACCGCACCGCCAAGGTCGAGGAGCCCGGCGGTGTCTTCTGCTACCAGAACGACGCCTGGGGCCTGCTCGGCGAGATCGTCACCCGCGCGACCGGTGTGCGCTTCCAGGATTTCGTGGAACGTGAGATCGCCGGCCGGCTCGGCATGAACCGGACCACCTTCGACCTGCAGCGACTGCTGGCAGACCCGAACGCGACCATGCTTTACGCCCTGGACCCGGCCGGGCAGCTCATGGAATCACCGAAGTGGCACGACACCGACCCTCTGGCCGGTGCAGGCTTCCTGCGTTCCACCGGCCGGGACATGACGAGTTACGTGCGCTTCCTCATGCAAGGCGACGGTTCAGTCCTCGGCATAAGCGATCAGCTGCTGGCTGAGATGCGCAGCGCCCAGGTGTGGTGCGGCCAGAACCAGTTCTACGGCTACGGCCTGATCACCTGGCCGGACTGGTACGGCGTCACGCTGATCGGGCACAGCGGCGGCATCAAAGGCGTCTCCAGCCACATGGGCTTCGTACCCGAGCTGGGGGTCGGATTCTCGGTGCTGACGAACCTCGAACACCAGCCGGCAGACATGATCGCCCTCGGAGCAGTGAACACGTTGCTGGACCTGCCACTGGACACGCCCCGCTTCGAACCGGAACAGGAGCCGGTCAGCGAAGCCGATGTGGCACAGCTGCTGGGCGAGTACCGGTCAGGCGAACCGTGGGGCATCATCCGTCTGGAACAGGAAGCGGACGGCAGCCTGCTGGTGAAGGAAGGCGAGGACGCTCAGGAGTTCGGTGCTTTCCTGGTGTCGCCTTCACTCATCGGAGTGCAGGGAACCGACCAGCTACGTTACGTGGACGTACTTCGTGACGATGCCGGTACGGTCTGGGGTGTGCAC
>CAYPKV010000192.1:0-2543 GCA_964411415.1 uncultured bacterium | reverse complement strand
CGGGGCGGGATCCACGATCGTGGATCCCGCCCCGCGCCGTCAGCGGCTGCGTCAGTTCAGAAGCGACTGCGCAGCGCCGCCACGACCTGGGTGACCGCTTCGTCTGCGGCTTCAGCCAGCAACGGGCCTACGGTGGGGTCGTTGAAGGAGATGGTGCCGCCGGGGATGCGGTTGGTGGCGATGTTGGGGTTGGACGCGTCACCTGCACCGCGCATCGAGACGACTACCGTACCGGTCATGATGTCAGTGGCACGCACGTCCATCTCGACCTGGGCCGTGGTGGCACCGATGGTGATGCCGAACAGGCTGGCACCCGGCCGGGCGATGGTGGCCCGGGTGACCGTGCCGGTCACGACGTAGCCGGCACCGGCAGCACGGGCCAGCGCGACTGGGTCGAGCGACTCCATACCCTGTCGCTCGATGATCGACTGGAGTTCGCTGCGTTCGACGACGACGTAGCAGCCGGACTCTTTGAGCATGGTGATGAGCCGGGCGGTAGCCGCGTCCTCGACCCCGATGACCGTGACATCACTGGAACGGGTGGTGTTCGAGAAGTTCACTACGGCAACGACCGGAGCTGGCGAGTTGACGCACGGGCCGCTCAGGCCGGCACTGCTGGTGCCACCAGCCGCAGGTGCACAGGCCGCCAGGACGGTCAGCGCTGCGAGGGAAAACATAAGGAGGAATCTGTTCCGCATCTTTTCTGGTCCTTTCTGAACTGACTTACTGACCAGAACTTTAGCAGGGCCAGCGTCAACAGGACGTGAAAGAGCGTCTCAGTCGCCAGTGAAAGTGAGTGCAGTACGCAGTTCGTCGACGCTCAGGAAGGTACGGTCGTGATAGACGAGCGGATCAGCCGCGGGGCCTTCGTGGATGCTCAGTACCTCTGCGACGACCAGGTGCGCGGTTCCCACCTTGAGCATGCTGAGCGGCCGGGTCCTGATGGCGGCAGGGACCGTCGGCAGCCAAGGCTCACCGGTGTCCAGGTACTGCCAGCCCTGCTCTTCCGTGAACCGCTCTGAACCCTTCTGCGCGAACACCGCGGCCAGGCCGGCATGTTCGGCACCAAGCAGGTGGATCAGGAAGCTCGAGGCACGCAGCATCGCACTGCCGGCACCGCCGGGCTGTGAGATGGAGAACGCGACTGAGAGCGGATCGATGGCCAGCGAGGACAGGCTCGACATCGTCATACCAACCGGCTGACCGTCCACAGTCGCCGTAACGATTGAAACCCCGGCAGGGTAGCCACGGAAGGCCCTGCGGAACTTGTCTGTCAGATCAGGCATACGGTCCCTTCAGCACCCGGCCGGGCCGGATGACAGCCTCAAGATTAAGACCTTGAAACAGGCTCAGCTGGCTTCCAGAGGACAGTCAGCGGCAGGTTTCAGCGTCAGGAGACCCAGTTCCGCTGCATCCTCTTGACGAATAGCGCATACGGGTGTACTGTTGATTTATTGAACGCGCCAAGGAGCGCGTTTTTCTGTTTCTGCCCACTTTCAGTCAGATGACGTGCCCGGCCGCCTCCAGGATGCTCCGTGCGATGTACAGGTCCTGAGCCGCGATGCCGGAGCTGTCGAACACCGTGATCTCAGTCCCGCTGCGGCGGCCGGCTGCACTGCCGGTCAGCACGTCGCCCAGCGCCGTCAGCGGCGCATCCTCCGGCGCATGCTGGGCTTCGCCGATACGGCGGGCCTGCTCCGGCAGATCGCAGAACAGGCTGGCGCTGGCCAGCAGCTCACGTGGCAGTTCCTGTTTGCCGGTCGCATCAGATCCCATCGTTGAGACGTGCGTACCCGGCCGCACCCAGGCAGCTTCGAACAGCGGTTCCCGTGCGTTGGTCGCAGTGATGATGATGTCGGCAGCCTGGCAGGCAGCTTCTGCAGAGGCAGCCTCGGCGTTCAGCCCCCGGGCGGCCAGGCGGCCCACCAGGTCAGCGGCCCGCTCAGGTGAACGGCCCACCACCAGGATCTGCTGCAGGTGCCGTACCCGCGCGACAGCCTGAACTTCAAACTCCGCCTGGTGACCGGTACCGAACACGGCCAGCACCGTGGCATCGCTGCGGGCCAGAGCGTCCGTCGCCACCGCGTCGGCGGCGGCCGTACGGTAAGCGTTGAGCAGGCTGCCTTCGATGACGGCTCCGATCCGGCCGCGCGACTGGTCGAACAGCATGATGATCGAACTGTGCCGGGGCAGACCGGCCGTGTCGTTGCTGGGGAAGTAAGAGCCGACCTTCAGCCCGGTCAGTTCAGGAGTGGTCCCGGACTTGATGGTGAAGCGGTTCTGTCCATCACTGGCGTGACCGAGCACGACCGGGAACGCTGTGGTGCCGGGGCCCGCAGCCGCGATGAGTGCGGCGTGGGCCGCTTCGAACGCCAGGTCAGGCGTTATCAGTTCTGCTGATTCAGCTTCAGTTATGAAGATCATCGTTCCACGGTAGCAGCTCTGTAACCCCCTTCAAGGCGCCACCCGGGATAATCTCGGTCATGCGACAGTCACTGTTCAACCGGCTTGACGAGATATACCCGGAACTGGTCGACATCAGA
>CAYPKV010000191.1:0-2586 GCA_964411415.1 uncultured bacterium | reverse complement strand
GCCGGGGCGGAACAGACTGCTGTTGAAACCCCAGACGGCGAGTCCGACTACGAGGACGATGAGCAGGACACTGGGCAGCCACGTACCGACACCGGCTCCGCGGGGCCGGTCCGGTGCTGGTCTGCTCTTCTCGCGCGGTGAGCCAGCGGTCGCCGTTGGTGCAGCTGCAGCAGCAGCGGCCGGGCGGCGGCGCGCGGTGGCAACCGGTTCTGCCTGGGGCTGCTGCGGTCCGCCGCTGACCTCACTGACGTACATCTCGAGGGCGATGCGCGGATCGAGTCCAAGCGCCTGGGCGTAAAGCCGGACGAAGTTGCGGACGTAGACGGGTTCGGGCAGGTCGTCATGACGGCCCTCTTCCAGCGCCTCCAGGTAGTCGGCCCGGACTGCGGTCTGCCGGCTTATCTCAGCCAGCTGCGCACCGCGTGCTTCGCGGGCTGCCCGGAGCATCTCGCCCAGGCTGTGGCCCGTACTGCTCAGGTCGTGCTGTACCTGGTCGTCACTCATTCAGGCTTCCGTTCCGGCCAGCCGGCTCAGTTCAGTGGCGATCTGCGCCGCCAGGGCAGCGTTCTCGCGCAGCAGACGCATGTTCACTTCAACGGTGCTGCCTTCAGACAGCTCGGCGATGCGGCTGAGCAGCCACGGTGTGGTCTCCTTGCCGCGGATGCCGGCGTTTTCCAGGTCCTGTGCAGCCTGGTCACGTACACCCTGCAGGAAGCCGGGATCGAGTCCTTCGCTGACCGGGTTGCTGATGAGCATGCCGCCCCCCAGCCCGAGTTCACCACGGATTTGCCACATCCGGGCGATCTCTGCGGGGTCGTCGGCTCTGGCTGGCACCGGCAGGTCTGTCTGGGGCACGTGGAACCCGGCCAGCCTGTCGGAGCGGTAACCGACCACCGGAGTGCCCAGCGTCTCGAGCCGCTCCAGGGTGCCGGGCACGTTCAGGATGCTTTTCGGTCCCGCGCATACCGTGATGAGCGGATAGCGGGCCAGGGCGGTCAGGTCAGTTGATTCGTCGAACTCAGCCGGGTGCACACCGCCGATGCCGCCGGTGGCGAACACGCTGATGCCGGCCATGGCGGCCAGGTGCAGCGTCGCCGCGACTGTGGTGCCGCCCCAGCGGCCCTGGCTGAGCAGGGCGGGCATGTTCCAGAGGCTGGCCTTGTCGGCACCGGCATCAGCGAGTTCTGCCGTCTCCTCAGGGGATAGGCCGATCACGATCTCGCCGGCAAGTATGCCGATGGTGGCCGGTTCAGCGCCCCCTTTCCGGACCTCAGCCTCGACTGCGCTGGCGAGCTCCAAGTTGTCGGGCCGGGGCAGGCCATGGGTGATGACAGTTGATTCAAGCGCGACGACAGGCTGCTGCTCCTGCAGCGCCTGAGCGACCCGCCGTGCTATGCGCATGTTCACGCGGCAATGATAACAGGCCCGTATGAGTTTCCTGCCCGGCGGCAGACAGGGCCGCGGTGGTAGCATGGAGCCGTGGAAGTACCGGACCTGCAGGCCGTTGCGCCGTATCTGCAACAGATCTCTTTCGGCGCCCTGGCGGGCTTCGCCTCCGGCTACGCGCTCAAGAAGGTCGGCAAGGTTGTCGCCATCATCGTGGGCCTGCTGTTCGTGGCACTGCAGCTTCTGGCTTACTACGGGATCATCGAGATCAACTGGGGCATCGTGCAGGGTCACGTCGACCCGCTGCTCGAACCTGAGGTGCTGGGCGGCATGTGGCAGCGCCTGGTAGAACTGCTCACTTTCAACATCACTTTCGCTGCAGCCTTCGTCCCCGGCCTCCTGCTGGGACTGCGGCGGGGGTGAGGCTGACAGGTCAAGCCTGTCTCAGCTGAAGCTCCAGATAACCTGAGTGTTGTGTGCTCAGGGTAGTTGACATCCAACGGGGAATTGACATAGAGTGTTGGCAGTTAGCAGTCGCCACGTGTGACTGCTAAGATTCTGAGGGAACCCCTTACCGAAAATGGAGGAACAGAATGGCTAACAGTGATCTCAAGCTCAGGCCCCTGGGCGACAAAGTGATCGTCGAAGTCATCGAGGAACCGCAGACCACCGCCAGCGGTCTGGTACTGCCGGACACCGCCAAGGAGAAGAGCCAGCGCGGCCGCGTCCTGGCCACCGGGCCGGGCAAGCTGCTCGACAACGGCGAGCGTGAACCGATGGACGTCGCTGCCGGCGACACCGTTCTCTTCGCCAAGTACGGCGGCACTGAACTCAACACCGGTGGCAAGGACCTCATGATCCTCAGCCTTCGCGACATCCACGCAGTCGTTCTCGACTGATCCAGCCACAGATAACGTAAGGAGCAACACATGGCCAAAGACCTGACTTTCAAAGAAGAAGCACGCCGCGGACTTGAGCGCGGTGTAAACGCTGTCGCCAACGCCGTCAAGGTAACGCTCGGGCCGAAGGGCCGCAACGTGGTCCTCGAGAAGAAGTTCGGTTCACCGACCATCACCAAGGACGGCGTAACCGTTGCCAAGGACATCGAACTGTCCGACAGCCTCGAGAACATCGGCGCCAAACTGCTGATCGAGATCGCCAGCAAGACCAACGAGATCACCGGTGACGGCACCACCACCG
>CAYPKV010000190.1:0-2607 GCA_964411415.1 uncultured bacterium | reverse complement strand
CTGGAGACGCAGTACATGAGTGTCGTGGTGTTCGCAGGGGCGTCCCAGTTCGGAGCGGCCGGGATGTTCGCAGCCGGAGCACAGCCAGCGGCGATCATCTTCACCACTTTCCTGGTCAACCTGCGCCACATGCTCTACGGGCTCAACCTGGGGCGGGGCAGCACGCTCAGCCGTTCCGGGGAGATCGTTGCAGCGCACCTGCTGACTGATGAGGCGTTCGGACTGACGGTCGCGGCAGGCCGGCGCGGCGGGCCGTTCCTGATCGGTGCCGGAACGAGTGTCTTCGTGATCTGGAACGCCGGGACCCTGGCCGGTTCACTGCTCAGCGGCGCGATTCCCGATCCCGTGGCCCTCGGTGTCGATTTCGTGTTCCCGCTGGCGTTCCTGGCCCTGCTTCTGCCGCTTCTGCGTGACCGGCCCGCCTGGACGGTCGCACTCGTCTGTACTGTGCTGGCGCTCGTCCTGTCGCGCTTCACCAGTGCAGGCGTGATGATCACCGTGACCGGGGTCGCCGGCAGCCTGCTGGGCGCCTGGCTCACCCGCGGCGGGGAGGCTGAGCGTTGAACACGATGCTCGTCATAACAGCCATGGCCGTCGTGACCTTCATCCCCCGCTACCTGGGGATGCGGCTCGCTGGCAGGGAAGTGCCGCCGTTCTGGCTGCGGTTCTTCCGTTTCGTACCGGTAGCGGTGTTCCCGGCGCTGATAGCCCCGGAGCTCGTCGCCGTGCCGGCAGAGATCCCGGTGCGGCTGGCCGCGTTCGTCCTGGCTGGCCTGGTCCTGCTGCGCTGGCGCACGCTGTGGCTGGGTCTGCTCACCGGCATGGTCGCCTTCTGGCTGCTCCGCTGGCTGTTCTGAGGCCAGGAGCTCAGTCGAGCAGCGGCCCCTGTCCGTCGAGCGGGACTGTCAGTTCGCCCGTTACGGTGAACGCCTGGCCGCGCACGGACAGGCTCACCGGCGGCCCTGAGTGCACCCGGAACTGCAGCGAATCACTGCTCAGCCGCACCGACAGGTCAGAGCCGCGCCGCAGGAGCCGGAAGCTGAGGCTGGTCCAGCCTGCAGGCAGGCGCGGATCGAAACGCAGGTCACCATCATCGCGCAGGCCGGCCATGCCGCTGACCAGGGCCAGCCAGGTGCCGCCCATGGCCGCCACATGGACCCCATCTGCAGTGTTGCCGTGCAGGTCCGCGAGGTCGGTGAACAGCATGTGCCGGAAGTGGCGCAACGCCCGCCGCTGGTAGCCTGTTTCCGCTGCCATGATCGACTGAACGGCAGCGGACAGGGTCGAGTCGCCACTCGTGAGCGGGTCGTAGTACTCGAAGTCACGGCGTTTCTGTTCACTGCTGAAACGGTCACTGAGCAGGAACTGGGCGAGTACGAGGTCGGCCTGTTTAAGCACCTGGTGCCGGTATATGACCAGTGGATGGAAATGCAGCAGCAGCGGGCGTTTCTCACGCGGGGTTGCGCTCAGGTCCCAGCGGCGCCTGGTCAGGAAACTGTCGTCCTGCGCGTATATGTTCCGTTCTTCATCGAAAGGCAGGTGCATGAGTTCGGCAGCGCGCCGCCAGCCGCTGATCTCTTCCGGGCTGGTGCCGAGCAGACCGGGCTGAAGTTCAGCCTGCCTGGCAGCAGCTTCCAGGTTCAGGCGCGCCATGGCGTTCGTGTAGGTGTTGTCGTTCACCACGGCGCTGTACTCGTCAGGACCCGTGACGGAATGGATGTGAAACGCCGAGCCGTCGTCACTGAAGTGACCAAGGGAGAACCACATGCGTGCGGTCTCTATGAGCAGTTCGCTGCCAGGGCCTGCCAGGAACTCACGGTCGCCCGTCACTGCTGCGTAACGCAGTACCGCCCAGGCGATGTCGGCGTTTATGTGGTACTGGGCAGTGCCGGCCGGGTAGTACGCGGAAGCTTCCTCACCGCTGATGGTACGCCAGGGGAACAGTGCACCCTTTACGCTCATGACTTCCGCGCGGCGCCGGGCTGCCGGCAGGATACTGTGCCGGTACATGAGCACCGACCGGGCTGCCTGCGGCAGGGTGTACGCCAGGAACGGCACAACGTACACCTCCGTGTCCCAGAAGTAATGACCGGAGTAGCCGCTGCCGGACACGCCCTTGGCGCTGACGCCGCGACCGTCTGCCCGGGCTGAAGCCTGGGCCAGCTGGAACAGGTTCCAGCGGATCGCCTGCTGCAGTTCGGGCTGGCCATCCAGGCGGATGTCGGCACGTTCCCAGAAGCGGTCCAGCCAGGCCCGCTGTTCCGCCTGCAGGACGTCACTGCCAGCGGCAACGGCCTGCTGCAGCACCTTGCTGGCGTCGGCCAGCACGTCACCCTGGCCGTCCAGCCATACCACCGTCTTCTCCAGCCTCACTGTCTCGCCGGCTGCGAGCTGCCGTTCGAGTGAAGTCACCGTGACGTCTTCGCTGAGGGTGGTCTGACCGGCCGGCTCATGCCAGGCTGCTGTTGCGATGCGCATGCCTGAACTGGTGGTGGCGAATGCCATGCCGACCGTGCCGTTCCGTTCCAGCTGACTGAGCGGCTGCAGCACCCGGCCGGTCAGTTCGTCCGCTTTGCGGGGGTCGAAGCTGCGCTCTGCGTTGCTGGC
>CAYPKV010000189.1:0-2616 GCA_964411415.1 uncultured bacterium | reverse complement strand
CCCGCGTTCAGGAACAGCAGAACGAAACCTCCCGCCGCCAGCAGCAGCGAGCCGGTGATGGTGAGCGGACGGTTGCCGAAACGGACCAGCAGTCGGCCCGCCAGCGTTGAGGCGATGGGCCAGCCGACCGACATCGCCGTCAGCGCGAAACCGGCCACCACGGCGGTGCGGCCCATGACGCCCTGAACGAACGTCGGCAGGAACGTGGTCAGGCCGATCATCACCATCCCGGCTATGAGCGTGGTGACGTTGGCGGTCGCGATGAGTCGCTTGCGCCACAGTTCAAGCGGCATGATCGGCTCGGGGGCACGGCTCTCCTGCAGCAGGAACAGCAGCAGGCACACGAGTGACACGGCTGCCAGGCCGACCACCTGCAGTGAACCCCACGGCCAGACGACCCCACCCTGGATAAGCACCATCAGCAGTGAACTGACCGCGATGAAGAACAGCACCGCGCCGGCCCAGTCGATGCTGCGCCGGCGCTGCTCGACGTCCTCGTGCAGGAACAGCGCCAGACCGGTTATGGCGAGCAGTCCGAAGGGGATGTTGAGCCAGAAAATCCAGGCCCAGTGCCAGTTGGCGACGATGACCGCACCGGCCAGCGGACCGAGGATCGACGACACGCCCCAGACGCTGGCGAGCCAGCCCTGGATCTTCGCGCGGCCTTCGACGTCATAGATGTCGCCGATGATCGTCATGGTGACCGGCATGATGCCACCGGCTCCCAGGCCCTGGATGAAGCGGAAGATGATGAGCCAGGTCATGTCGGGCGCCAGGCCGCACAGGATCGAGCCGGTCAGGAAGATGGCGACACCCGTGTAGAAGACGGGCTTGCGGCCGAAAAGGTCGGACAGCCGGCCGAATATCGGTGTGCTCACCGCCTGCATCAGCAGGTAGGCACTGAACACCCAGCTGTAATGCGAGAACCCGCCGAGGCTGCCGACGATGTCAGGCATGGCCGTGGCGACGATTGTGCCTTCGATTGAGCCCATGAACATCGACAGCATCAGCGTCGCCAGGACCAGGGGCCTGCGCGTCCTGGTGGCGGCCGTCTGCTTCAGGGCTGCTTCACTCATGACTGACAATCAGACCACTTAAGCGCGCCGGCCGCAACGGGCTCCGGCCTGTGTTCAGGTGCTCGGGCCGCTTCTGGTGCGGCTGAACATGCCCAGGCATACCGCGAGCATGATCACCGCCAGGCCGAGCAGCATCCAGGGGATGCTGCCGCTGCCGAGCCGGGTGACGCTGAAGCCGATGAGCGGCGCGGTCAGGACGGGACCTAAGTTGGCGGCGGCCATCGTCACCGGGATCATCGTCTCGGAACGGCCCGGCAGGGTCTGCTGGATCCATACGAGCGTCGTCGGGAAGATGGGAGCGAACGCCATGCCCATCACGATGTAACCGAGTGGTGCCACCGCCGGCAGCAGCGTGAGCAGCACACCTGGCACGCTTATCGCCGCGGCGCTTACGACCAGAACCGCCGGCCGTACCCGGGCGCTCACCGGGATGGCGATGAAACGGCCGACCGTGATGGCCGCCCAGTAGAACGACGTCAGGAACGCCGCCTGTTCCGGACCGAAGTGCGGGGTCAGGTGCGTGGCTGCCCACGAGGCTGCGCCGACCTCGGTTGACACGTAGAAGAAGAACACGCTGACGAAGCCCATGACGCTGAGCAGCATGCCCAGGTTGAGTGGCTGGGGGCTGCGTTGCTCCGGCGCCGGTTCGGGTATGCGCAGGCTCAGCACGACCGCCAGTGCCGTCAGCAGTGTGAGCACCAGAAAAGGCAGTCGCCACTGCGGCAGGAAGAAACCGACCAGGAGCGGACCGAGTACGGAGCCGATTCCGAAGACGGCGCTCAGGAAGTTGACGGCGGGACCGGCCCGGGTTCCGAAGCTGCGCACCATCAGCAGGTTCGTACCGACGTTCTGCAGGCCGAAGCCCAGACCGATGAGCGTGGCGGCCAGCAGGGCCACCGGCCAGTTGGGAGCCAGGGTCATGAGCAGCGACCCGGTGGTCATCATGCCGAGGGCGCCGGCCAGCAGACGCCGGTAGCCGAACCGCCGCACGAGCCAGCCCGAGGTGGCGATCGACACCGCGGCCCCGAGGAACAGGACGCTGATGACGAAGGACACGGTGGTGGCAGGTATGCCGAAGTCCAGGCCGATCGCTTCCAGCGACGGTCCCAGCAACGACTGGGCCACACCGATGGTGATGAAGTTGAGGCTGCCAGAAAGAAGCAGTATCCGGGTGTCAGAAGCAGGCAGCGGAGCTGTCACTGTCTCAGATGATACGCCGCAGCGGGACGGTCAGGGGAGCCGCGCCTCCGCTGCTATACTGTCCCTTCGGTGCTGCACGGAGGCGCCCCCTTTATGACCCTGGACGCAAGGCAGAAATTCCTGGACTTCTTCAAGACCAAGGAGCACCTGGTCTATCCGAGTGCCTCCTTGAAAAGCAGCGACCCCGGCCTTCTCTTCAACGTCGCCGGGATGCAGCAGTTCAAACCGTACTTTCAGGGCGCCACCCCGCACTTCCCCGGCTACGGCACCTGGCACCGCGTCGCGACCTCGCAGAAGTGCATGCGGGCGGGCGGCAAGGACTCGGACATCGAGAACGTGG
>CAYPKV010000188.1:0-2628 GCA_964411415.1 uncultured bacterium | reverse complement strand
TCACCACCAAGCAGATGTCCTTCGCCGACCTGTTTGCCGGCCGCCGCGGGCTGAGCAAGCCGCCCATCGACGATATCGAGACCTACTGGACGGCGCAGGAGAAGGCCCAGGCGATGCAGATGCTGCATCGCTCGGTCGTTGGCTCGGTGGAGACGGTACGCGCCGGCCTGCAGGCGTTTATTGCCGAGACCGGTGCCGACGAGCTGATGATCGTGTCCGATGTCTATGAGCACCAGGCGCGGGTCCGTTCGCTGGAGCTGATTGCCCAGGCGGTGAAGCAGCAGCACCCTTGATGCCGGGTGTCTGCGCGCCGCCGCAACCCGCATGGCCGAGATGGAACTCGGCCTTCCATGTCCGAACCCTTCGCCTTGGCGGCGCTGGGGACGCAGCAGCCTGCCTCAGCTGCGGTGATACCGCCTGATTCGCCACCCGTCACTGGCTTCCATCGCCGCGGGGAGGTGCTACCCTGAGCCGCTGTAAATATCCGCTGCAAGAGAATCACGATGTCCCGGAGTACGATTCGCCCCAACATGGTATTGACCGTGTTGTGCGGCACGCTGACGTCCCTGGTGGTGATCGCTTTCGGTCGTCTGGCCTACGGCGTCATTCTGCCCGCCATGCGCGCCGATCTCGGCCTGAGTTATCAGCAGGCCGGCATTCTGAGCACTATCACCGCGCTGTGCTATGTCTGCTTCGTGCTGGCCGGCGGGCTGGCGGCGACCCGCTGGGGCGCAAGGGCCTCCGTCCTGTTCGGCATGGTCATCGTGGCGCTGGGCTTCGCCGGGTTGATCGTTGCTGCACAATTCTGGCTGGTTGCCCTGCTGATGGGGCTGCTGGGCTTCGGTACAGCCTTTGCCTTCGCGCCGATGGTGTCGCTGCTGGCAACCTGGTATCCGGACAAGCGCGGTCTGGTGATCGGCTGCATGAGCAGTGGCGTGGGCATCGGCATGCTGATGACCGGGCTGCTGGTGCCCTGGCTGTTCACCACCTTCGGCGAGCAGGGCTGGCGTGCGAGCTGGGCGCTGTTCGCGCTGGTGGCGTTTCTGGTGACCGGGATGATCGCCCTGTTCGTGCATGACCCGCCGTCGGCAGGCGGGGGCGGTGGACAGCTGCGGCCGGAGGAAAAATGGTGCGTTTACCGCAATCCGCGGGTGCTGATCGTCGCTGCCACCTACGGCATCATCGGCCTGGGCTATATCGTGCAGACGGTGTTCATGGTCAGCTTCATGGTCGAGGTCGGCCATGGCGAGGCGACCGCCGGCCGCTTCGTGGCGATGATGGGCCTGCTGTCGATCGCAGGGGGCCCGCTGTGGGGCTGGTTGTCCGATCATTGGGGACGGGGCAATGCACTCTCGATGTCGATCTTCCTGGTGGTCGTGGCCATGCTGCTGCCGCTTGCCGGGCAGACGCTGATCTGGTTCTTCCTGCACTTTCTGGTGATAGGAGTGGCCATCAACGGGCTGTTTGCGCTGATCCAGACCAGTGCAACGGATCAGGTCGCGCCACGCTACATTCCGGTGGCCTTCAGCTTCGCGACGCTGTTCTTCGCCATCGGCCAGTTTATCGGTCCGGCGATTGCCGGCTGGCTGATCGAAACCAGCGGCAGCTTCCGCAGCGCCTTCGGTTTCACCGTGCTGGTGCTGAGTGTGGGGTTTGTCCTGACCCTGCTGATCCGCCGTTTCCCCGCGGAGCTGGCGGTGGCGGAGCCGCGATCTCCCTCACCGGTGGCTGCTGACAGCGCGCCATGAGTCCGCTGCTGGCAGCGCTGTGGCCGCTGTTCGCGCTGATCCTCGGGGGCTATACCCTCCGCAGGGCGGGCTTTCCCAGCGCTGCCTTCTGGCCCGGCGCAGAGCGGCTCAATTACTTCATCCTGTTTCCGGCGCTGCTGTTCAGCAGTCTGGCTGCGGCGCCGCTCGACAACCCGGCGCTGGGGCGGGTTGCGCTCTGTGTCGGACTGGTGCTCGGGGGCGGATGGCTGACGTTGCTGCTGGCGCGGCGCTTGTTTCGCTGGCCGGCCGCGCGGTTTGGTGTCTTTGTGCAGAGCACCCTGCGGTTCAACACCTATATCGGACTGGCGATGGTGGGGGCGCTGTTCGGCGAGGCCGGTCTGACATTGATGGCACTGCTGCTGGCCGTCAGCGTGCCGGCGGTGAATATGCTTTCCGTGCATGCCCTGACCGCAGAAGACGGGATGGCTCGGGGCCGGTTCCTGCTGCCGGTGTTGAAGAACCCGCTGATCATCGCCTGTCTGATGGGCATTCTGGCCAACCTGGCGGGAATTCACATGACGGGTGGGGTCGACAACCTGCTGAGTCTGCTGGCGGCGTCCAGCCTGCCGCTGGGCCTGCTGTGTGTCGGTGCGGCGCTGCAGCCCCGGGAGCTGTCAGGTCAGACCGGCGCGCTGGTCCTCAGCAGCTTGGGGCGGCTTCTGCTCATGCCGCTGGCCGCCTGGCTGGTTGTGCGGCTACTGGCGATGCCGCCGATGGAGAGTACGATTCTGGTGCTGTTCTTTGCGCTGCCCTGCGCGCCCACCGCCTATGTGCTGGCGCGGGAGCTGCGTGGCGACGCCCAGCTGATGGCCGGCGCCATCACCCTGCAGACGCTGCTGGGCATGCTGACCCTGCCAAT
>CAYPKV010000187.1:0-2640 GCA_964411415.1 uncultured bacterium | reverse complement strand
TGTGGCGTATGTGTCTGATTATCGATTCATCGAACTCGTTGCCGGCGATGCGCACCGATTCGCTGACCACGATGCCGCCCAGACTGATGATGGCGACGTCAGTCGTGCCACCGCCGATGTCCACGATCATCGAACCGGTAGGCTCGGCGATCCTGACGCCTGCCCCGATGGCGGCGGCCAGCGGCTCTTCGATCAGGAATGCACGCCGGGCGCCCACTTCACGGGCAGCCTGCAACATGGCGCGGCGTTCGACCTCAGTTACCCCCGAAGGCACGCACACCATGATGTGCGGACGGAACCAGCGGCCCGGGCCCGTGACGACCTTGCGCATGAACGCCTTCAGCATCTTCTCGGTCAGGTCGTAATCAGCGATGACGCCATCACGCATGGGCCGGTTCGCGATGATGTTGCCGGGCGTGCGGCCCAGCATGCGGTAAGCCTCATCGCCTACGGCTTTCACCTCGCCACTGTCACGGGCGGTCGCGATGACGGAAGGCTCGCGCAGCATGATGCCCTTGCCTTTTACGTAGATCAGGACGGTCGCGGTACCCAGGTCCACGCCGATGTACTGCTGCCATGGTCTGAACATCCTAGTGCGCTGCCTGTCGGGTCGCAGGCCCGGTGTGCGGTTGGGTTGGCTGGTAATGGTCCATCAGGTCGCTAAAGTATAACGCAGCCCGCATGAGTCTTCTGACCGTGCTCTCCTCAGAGGTACAGTGCCTCCAGGCTGGCGCCGGCCGTCGCGGACAGTGCCGCGTGAAGTGCGTCAGGCACAGGATCGGTCCACACCTTGAGCCCGTCTGCTGCAGCGAGCTGAACCAGGTCGTCACCGCTCACTTTGCTGGGCCCGCTCACGGTGATGATGCCCGCCCCGTCACGCCGGTAACGCCCCGCGTAGAAGTTGCCACGGCGGGCGTCGAACGCGAACCAGCCTTCGTTTCCCGGAGTGAGCTGCCCGAAAGCAGCGCAGGCCAGGCTGTCGACACCGGCCAGGGTGCAGCCGAGTCCGGTCGCGAGGCCCTGGGCCGTCGCCAGTCCTACCCGCAGGCCCGTGTATGAACCCGGTCCGGTTCCGACCCCGATGGCAGTGACGTCCTGCAGGTCAGCGCCCGCATCAGCCAGCAGTGAGCGCAGTGTCTCCGGCAGCAGACTGGCATGCTGCCGTTCCGCCCGGAGCTGCACTGAAGCCAGACGTTCGCCTGTCACGGTGTCCGCCGCAGCGAGGCTGAGCCAGGCCGTGGCCGTGTCGATGCCCAGCATGATGCCGCTGCGGCTCACGGTGTCCGCCCCACCGTGGCGAAACGGCGGCCGTCCTCAGTGAAGCCCAGCTGCACCAGCATCGCTCCGGGGTAATGGTCCAGCAGGTCACCGCCCCACTCGACTGCGACCAGGCGGGCCTGGTCAAGGTAGTCGTCCAGGCCGGTGCTGATCAGGTCCGCAGCTGATCCCAGGCGCCAGGCGTCGATGTGCACCAGCGTCCCTTGCGGCGAAGGGTATTCGTGGATGAGCGTGTAGGTAGGACTGCTCACCGCGGCACCGCTGCCGAGCGCGACGGCCAGGTACGAAACCAGCGTCGTCTTGCCACTGCCCATCACACCATCAAGCAGCAACAGCGAACCAGGCGGGAGGCTGTCCAGCAGCATGGCTGCCAGCCGCTCAGTGTCCTCAGGCGAGGCGAGGATCATTCAGCGTCTCCCGGATGGGGCCCAGCTGGCTGCGCAACCGGTGCAGCACGAGGCTGAGCGTTGCAGGGATGCCGACCACTGCCAGCAGCAGATGGCCGGGCGCGGGCCAGGCGGCTGCCAGTACCCGCTGCGGCATCTCCAGGGTGAGGAGCTCCAGGTTACCCGACATAAGGGAGCTGCCCAGGTCAAGGAAATCCCGTTCCAGGTCCGCCAGCGCGGCCGACAGGCCGGGTGCGTTCAGGCTGAACGTGCCGCCCAGTGGCCGCCCTTCCCGCAGCAGGAGCAGCTGCTCGACGCCCCGCTCGGCCGCGAGGTCTGCAAGCAGATCATCCAGCTCACGGCTGCCGCTGGCCAGCTGTTCGGGTCGGCCCGGCATCTGCAGCGTGGGAGCTTCAGGCTCGGCACGCAGCGCCGGTATCTCCGAGCGGCTGCTGCCGAGCAGTTCGTCCAGGATGTTGGCACTGACGAGCTTGTCAGCGATGTTGCGGGTCGCTTCGAACTCTTCCTGCAGCTTCTCAAGCAGTTCCTCTGCCTGGCTGAGTGACGCTTCAAGCTGCAGGCGCAGGCTGAGCGACAGGTTCTGGAAGCGTTCCTCGTGGCTGCTCAGGTGACTCAGGATGCGGCGTACCAGTGCGACGTCTTCACTGTTGAGCCGTTCAACCCGGGCCAGTGTGGTGAGTGCCCTGGCGGTACGGGCAGGGATGCCTTCAAGCCGCTGGGCCAGACTGCTGCGGATGTCTTCCAGACGCAGCCACATCCCGTCCAGGTCCGGCATGGAGCCGCCTTGTTCGGCACGGGTCTTGAGCTGCTCAAGTTCAGCCTTGAGCGTGTCGAGCTCGGGCATGACACCGTGGGGCAGGCGTCCCAGTTCCTCCTCGAGCTGGAACAGCTCCAGCAGCCGGTTCTGGCGGCCATCGAGCTCAAGAGCCGCGATCTCACGGGCGTCAGCCATCTC
>CAYPKV010000186.1:0-2647 GCA_964411415.1 uncultured bacterium | reverse complement strand
GCATCTTCCAGAGGTTCAGCTGATGGGTTTCGTGATGGACGGCCTCAGCGGCGAGGCTTACGACCGCCGCTACTCTGACCGCGAACTGCTGCAGCGCATTTACCGCTACTTCAGTCCGTACCGGCGGCAGATCGCCCTGGTCGCGCTTCTGATCGTGCTGAACGCGGTGATGCTGGCGCTGCTGCCGGTACTCACCGCCCGTGGCATCGACGCCGTCGCCGGCCAGGGGCTCAGCGGCGCTGAGGCGTTCCGCAGCACCGCCTGGCTGCTGTCACTCATGCTGCTCGCCGCCGGCCTCGGCTGGCTGTTCAACTTCCTGCGCCAGATCATCACCGCCCGTGTGGTCGGCGATGTCGTGCTGGCGGTCCGGCAGGACTCGTTCGATGCGGTCATGGCGCAGGACATGTCGTTCTACGACGAGTTCGCGAGCGGCCGGGTGGTGGCGCGTGTGACGTCAGACACTTACGATTTCTCCAACACCGTCACGCTCACACTGAACCTGATCAGCCAGCTGCTCATAGTGCTGATCGTCTTCGGCATCCTGTTCTCGATCAACCTGCAACTGGCCCTGATCGTTACCGCGGTGGCACCGGTCATCATCGCCGCTGCCCTGGCCTTCCGCTTCGTGGCCAGGCGGACCAGCCAGCAGGCCCGGCGCGTGCTGGCCGAGGTGAACACGAACATCCAGGAGTCGATCACCGGCATAGCCGTCGCCAAGTCGTTCCGGCAGGAAGCTGCGCTGCACCGGGACTTCGGCCGGGTCAACGCCGAGTCGTACCGCCTGGGCCTGCGCCAGGGCCTGGTCATCCAGAGCATCTTCCCCATCCTGGGCGTCATCGCAGGCATCGGCACCGCCCTGGTCATCTGGTTCGGCGGCCGGGCCGTGCTGGCCGGCAGCGTCAGTGCCGGCGAATGGTTCCTGTTCGCAGAAGGCCTCGCCCTGTTCTGGTTCCCACTGACCAGCATCGCCTCGTTCTGGAGCCAGTTCCAGGACGGCCTGTCAGCCAGCGAACGGGTGTTCGCACTGATGGACAGCGAGGCACGCGTACTGCAGACCGGCGATGCCGACCCGGGCGAGCTTCGCGGCGCGATCAGTTTCCGGAACGTCGGCTTCCACTACCGCGCAGGCGAACCGGTCCTGCAGGACTTCAGCCTGGACATCAGAGCGGGCGAGACCATAGCACTCGTCGGTCACACGGGCGCAGGCAAGAGCAGCCTGGGCAAGCTGATCGCCCGTTTCTACGAGTTCCAGTCCGGGCACATCCTGATCGACGGGACCGACATCCGCAGTTTCAGCCTGCCGGACTGGCGCCGCCAGCTGGGCATCGTGCAGCAGACACCGTTCCTGTTCAGTGGCACCATCGGCGACAACATCCGTTACGCGGCCACTGAAGCCAGCGACGACGAGGTCATGGCTGCTGCCCGCAGCATCGCCGGCGGTGACTGGCTGGACGCACTGCCCCGCGGTCTGGACACCGAGGTCGGCGAAGGCGGACGCGGCATATCCATGGGCCAGCGGCAGCTCGTTGCCCTGACCCGGGTCGTCCTGCAGTCACCGGCTATCGTCATCCTCGACGAGGCTACCGCCAGCATCGACCCTTACACCGAAGCGCAGATCCAGGAAGGACTGGACACGGTGCTTGCCGACCGCACTGCCATCGTGATCGCCCACCGCCTGTCGACGGTCCGGGCTGCCGACCGGATAATCGTTCTGGACCACGGCCGCATCATCGAAGAAGGCACTCACGAGGCGCTGCTCGCGGCAGGTGGTCACTACTCGGTGCTGTTCCAGACCTACTTCCGGCACCAGTCAGCCAGTTACGACCCGGCAGCCGGCTGACCGGACCCGTTGTACGCTTGAGCGTAATCATGAAAACACTGCGGGAGACCGAATAGATGACCCTGAACCGCGGACCGTCCGTCTGGACACTCGTCATAGGGATGCTGCTGCTCAACTTCCTGATCGTGAACGTGTTCTTCCCCGGTGCACCCGCACCGGTCGAAGTGCCCTACACCCTGTTCCGTGAACAGGTGGAAGCCGGCAACGTGCTGCAGGTTTCCACCCGCAGTGACGTGCTGCAGGGCGAGTTCACCGAACCGCTGCAGATCGGCACCGCCGAAACGGCAACCGGCCTGTTCGGCAGTGGCGGACCGGTACAGGTCACGCGCTTCTCGACCGTCATCCCGGCGTTCGTCGACCCGGGCCTCGAGACGCTCCTCCTTGACCACGGTGTCGAGATCAACGCCGAGTCACTCGACACGCCCCGCAACCCGTTCCTGACCCTGCTCCTCTCGTTCGGACCGACCATCCTCATAATCGCCCTGTTCATCTGGGCCAGCCGCCGCATGATGAACCGGGCCGGCGACATGGGTGGCGCGCTCGGCATGGGCAAGAGCAAAGCACGGCGCTTCGACAGTGAGAAGGACAGAAAGGTCACCTTCGACGACGTCGCCGGCATCGATGAAGCGGAACGGGAACTGGCTGAGATCGTCGATTTCCTCCAGCAGCCGGAGAAGTACACCCGCCTGGGCGGCACCGTACCCAAGGGCGTGCTGCTGGTCGGCGCACCCGGCACCGGCAAGACGCTGCTGGCCCGGGCGGTGGCCGGCGAGGCGGGCGTGCCGTTCTTCAGCATGAGCGCCTCGG
>CAYPKV010000185.1:0-2689 GCA_964411415.1 uncultured bacterium | reverse complement strand
TGATCGAACCGGTGCAGGGCGAAGGCGGCATCCACGAGGTGGATGAGGCGTTCGCTGTTGCAGCCCGGCAGGCAGCCGACCGCCACGGTGCTCTGCTCATCGTCGACGAGATCCAGACCGGCGCGGGCCGTACCGGCACGTTCCTGGCGAGCGAAGGGTGGCCGGTCAGCCCCGACATGGTGACCATCGCCAAAGGCATCGGCGGTGGCGTGCCGATCGGCGTGCTGCTGATGACGGACGCAGTCGCCCGCGCGATGCCGGCCGGCGGACACGGCACGACCTTCGGCGGCAACGCCCTGGCTTCAGCGGCAGGGCTCGCCGTACTGCGGGAGTTCCGTGATCACGGCCTGCTTGAGCACGTGCGTGAAACCGGTGAGTACTTCCGCGACCGGCTGCTGGAGCTCGATCCGGCCATGGTCCGTGCGGTGCGCGGCCGGGGGCTGCTGCTCGGCCTGGAGCTGCACCAGCCCGCAGCCCCGGTCATGGCAGCGCTGCGGCGCCACGGTGTGCTTACGATCAACGCCGGTACCAACGTCATCCGGCTGGTGCCACCGCTGGTGATCACCCGGAGCGAGGTCGACGAAGTGATCAGCCGCCTCAGGCTGGCGCTGGCAGACACGGCCGGCAACGCAGCCTGAGACGAAACTGCCGGCCGGGACAGACCCGGCCGGCGACACCGCAGAGGCGGCAGCGGATCAGTTACAGACCTGAGAGGTCGTAGTTCTTCCTGATGAACGAGATCCACTCGACCGGGACGTCTTCTTCAGGGAAGATGGCGTTCACGGGACAGGCGGGCACGCAGGCTCCGCAGTCGATGCATTCTTCGGGGTGGATGTACAGCTGGTCATCGGCCTCGTAGATGCACTCCACCGGGCAGACGTCAACACACGACCTGTCTTTCGTGCCGATACAGGGTTCGGTGATTATGTGGGGCAAGGTTCCTCCAGCCGGCGGCGCTCGCCGGTACCGACATTGTGAATCATCGCGCATGGACCGTCAAGCGGATGAACAGCCGACTTGTGGGTATTGCACACTGTGCGGCCCTGCTGTCGCTATATAGTTGGGGGTAAATGTCCTCATTCGAGAAAGTGGCCCTTGAGCTGCTCGAGTACAAGCTCAATGACCTGACAGCCGGCAGGAGCACCCGTGGTGGGCCGGGCGCCGCCTGGGACCTTTACGACCGGCTGAGCCGGAACGCCGGGTCCCTTGAGGTGGAAGACCGGCGTCTGCTGACGGCACTCGGTCAGCGCCTGCGCACGATAGGCGAGACCCCCAAGAGCATGGCCGAGGCTGCCTACAGTCTCGACGACCTGGTGCTCGGTGACAGTGGAGAGGCCGCTGACGGTCAGCCTGTCGGGGTACCCGCTGTCGAACTGCTCGCCGGCGGCAAACTGAAAGTATCTGACGGCAAACCACTGCCCAGCGACCCGCTCGATCCGGCGGTAGCGGCGGAACAGGCCAGCCTGCGTCGCCTCGCCACCGCCGTTTGGTGGCATGAGCTTGACCGGTTCATGACCCAGGCGGCAGCTTCACTGCGGGCTGAACGTGACCGCTTCACGGCACGGCTGCTGTACGCCACCCACCGGAACCTGCTGCGTTACGGAGCAGCGGGGGAGTACCACCAGGACGTCAACCTCTCCCGGTTCCGCGTCCAGGAGGCGATCCCGGCCCGGGACGATGCCCTCGTCTCAGTCGATGACCTGGACAGTCTGGTCGAGCTGGTACGTGAGATCCTCTCCACCATCATGGAGCTCGGTGAACCGGGCACCGTGCTTGAAGGCCTGGAACTGCAGCGTGAGAACGCGCTTGAGTACGTACAGCGGGTGGCACTCGCTGTCGCCGCCGACCCGTATGCCGGCAGGCACGCCCTGGTAGAACGGCGCGAACCCGGCAGCCGCGAACTGCGGCTGGCCATCCAGGAACTCGGCCGCGAGTGGCTGCCTGAGGAAGAACGGATCAGCCAGCGGCGCGAACTCGAGCAGCGCCTGCAGGCGGTACTGGCCTTCGAACGGCATCAGCGTCAGGTGTTCGACCGCGACGTCCGTCAGTTCAGTGGCCTCATCCGGGCGTTCTTCGAGAAAGCCGCCCGCTTCCTGCCCCGCTTTGTCGGGGGCGAAGCCAGTGGTCCGCAGCTGCAGGGCGGCGTGCTGGGCGGCATCAACCCGCTGCTCTCGCTCGAGAAAGTACCTGAGGGAGCGACGGCGGTCACGGTGCGCCTGGAAGATTCACTGCGCTTCCGTTTAGGCGGCCTGGAACTGGGCCTGCGGGAGCAGTCCGGCATCCGCAGCCTCAGTGCCGACGGCCGGGAGACCCGGCTCGACCGGCACTTCATGCTCGAAACCGGTCGCGGCAAACTGCACGGTTTCACCGAAGGTGATTACCTGCACCTGCGCTTCGAAGACTTCGGCCGCTCCCTGGCCGTGCTCGTGGCTGAAGCGCTCGCTGCCCACTTCGTGCTGACGAGCGATGAGCGTGACCAGCTGCTGCTGACCCTGCGGATACTGGCCAACAGCGTTATCGGTGAGCCCCAGGAACTGGTCCGTCAGGCACTCAGCCGGCTGGCGACACTGAGCGCCAACGTACCGCGCCGCCGCGTCGCCATCGAAGGCTTCCTGCGCGGCTCCGCACGGGCGGCCGGCGTGACTCTGTCAGACGGTGTCGTCCAGGGGCTGGTTCACCGCTTCCACAC
>CAYPKV010000184.1:0-2757 GCA_964411415.1 uncultured bacterium | reverse complement strand
TGGTGCCCCGACCAGGACTCGAACCTGGGACCCAGAGATTAAAAGTCCCTTGCTCTACCAACTGAGCTATCGAGGCACGATCGCTTCAGCTATGGGATTTTAACAGGCCAGAGCGCTGTTGGGCAAATCTGTTACCTGGACCCGGCCGTGCGGCGGCGTGCTACAACGAGAACCGTGACCCTTACAGGGCAGATGAAAGTCGATTTCCGCAGGACGATGCCCTCGTACAGGGCGCAACGGGGCCGATTCGACCTGATTCACTTCATGGTCAGGCGGGACAAGACCCGCTGGCACTGGACGATGATGATCCTCGCGTCCCACTGGATAACAGAGGTGGAATTCCAGTCAGTGCTGCAGGAGCGCGCTGAAAAGCGTGAACCGCCAGCCAGGCTGACTGACCTGCGTCTGGCCACGCTCAGTGAGGGAAACTGCGTTCAGACGCTGCACGTCGGTTCCTATGACAGTGAGGCGGAGGTGCTGGCGCAGATGCACCAGGAGTTCATCCCCGGCCACGGTCTGCAGCTGACGGGCCGGCACCATGAGATCTACCTGTCAGACCCCAGGCGTACGGCACCGGACAGGTTACGGACGATACTGCGGCAGCCGGTTAGAATGCCCGGATGATTCACTCCATGCAGAATGTACGTTCCTGATGCAGGCTTCCGGATCCACAGGCGCACGGCAGAGCCTGCTTCGCTGGGTTGTCCTTCTCCTGCTGTCGGCCTTCGCAGGCGCTGTGGTGCTGCAGCTGTTCCTGGCCGGACTGGGCGTGTTCATCGACCCCGTCTACTTCCGCTGGCATGTGCTCAGCTCCCGCATGCTCGGACCACTGCTCATCGCTGCCATCGGCCTGGCACTCTTCGTCCGGGCGGGACTGCGCTTCCTGGCCATCGCCGCGGTGACGTTCGTGCTGTATGGCCTGCAGTTCATGTTCGTACACGTCGTCAGCGGCAGTGGCCGGGCGCTGCACGTGGTCAACGCACTGCTGCTGTTCGTACTGACCCAGTGGCTGGTGGGCGAGGTGTGGCGCAGGCTCCGTCCGGAACAGCCAGGCAGCCGGGTACCGGGCATCCTCACCGGTGGCGTCAGTGCGGTCTTCGTGGCCGCTGCACTGTTGGTGTCGCCGTTGGCACTGCGGGACTCGCAGATAACGGCCGACATGACTGCATCTGAGATCTTCAGCCTCCGCTGCGCAGCCTGTCATGGCGGCAGCGGCGAGGGTGGCTCTGGCCCGGCTTTGAGTGGCAACGCCGTGACCCAGGACAACGATCACGTCGCTGAGGTCATCAGGGACGGTTCTGGCGCCATGCCTGCCTTCGGTCACCTGGTGACGGACGCGCAGCTGCAGGATCTGATCAGGTTAGTCGCAGGCTTGTGAACTGATCCCGGACTGAGTCAAGCGCCGCGGCCAGCCGCGTGAAATCAGAGTGACCGACGTACGCCTGCACTGACACGCGTGCCCACAGCTGGCCGGCGAACCAGGTGATGGCCACCTCAACACCGGCCCGGCGCAGTGCTTCCGTCAGTGAGCGTGCTTCGAGCTCGCTGTCGGAGGGGCCCAGAGGGATGGTGGCCAGGGGCAGGTCCGTATCGGGCCGTTCCGGCAGGCCAGCCAGTCTGAGCCCGTCGCGCAGCACGCTGAGGTTCCTTTCTTTGAGCTCCATGAAACTGAGACCCAGGTGCTCAGCCGGGAACTGCAGCGACGCTGGCAGGGTCAGGAACGCACTGACGTCCCGGGTTCCCTGGTAACTGAACGACAGCGGGAAGCTCTCGACGCTGCCGGCGCTCGCAACCAGCGGCCTGACCTTATGCCGGTACGGTTCCGCGACCGTCAGGGCCGCAACCGTACGTGCGCCGAAGCCCCACTTGTGGAAGTTGCCTGTCCAGAAAGCTGCACCGGCAGGTACCGGCTCCGGTATCAGTCCGGGTGCATGCGCGCCGTCGATAAGGATGGGAACGGCCTGCCCGAACCGATCGCACACCGCCTGGACAGGCAGGGTCAGGGCTGAGGCAGAAGTTATATGGTCCAGCACGATGAGTGCGGTCCGTTCCGTCACGGCTTCCGTCAGCACGGCGAGCAGGCTGGCCGGTTCCGGGGGCACGGGCAGGCTGACTTCCCGGGCGGTGGCGCCATGCTTCCTGCAGGCGCGGTTTATGGCTGCCTTCACCCATACATAGGTGTGGTCGGTGAACACGATCTGGTCCCCTGACTGCAGGTCGAGGGAGTTCAGTACCACCTGGACGGACTCGGTGACGTTGGCCGTGAGGACCAGGCCGTCCGGGTCGGTGTTCAGGAACGCCGCCGCCTGCAGTCTGACGTCAGTCAGGGCGGGGAAGAGGTCGTGCCTGTAGAAACGTTCCGGACTGCGTTCGATCCGTTCCGAGACCTGTCTGCGGGCTTCCAGTACCGGGATGGGCACGGCGCCGAAGGAGCCGTGGTTCAGGTGCACTGTGTCGGGGTCAAGCAGGAACAGGTCTTTGCGAACGGGCATCACTGATAGTCGCATGTCAGCCGCCAGAAAGTACGGGGTGCACAGGCCTGGTAACTGCCTGTGCACCCCTGGTGCTGGTGGGCGATGACGGACTCGAACCGCCGACCCTCCCGGTGTAAACGGGATGCTCTACCAACTGAGCTAATCGCCCGAAAATTATCGGGGAGCCCTGGGACTCCCCGATCCTGGTGACCCCTACGAGATTCGAACTCGTGCCGCAACCTTGAAAGGGTTGTGACCTAACCGCTAGTCGAAGGGGCCTGGC
>CAYPKV010000183.1:0-2760 GCA_964411415.1 uncultured bacterium | reverse complement strand
CCTTGGGCTTAGGAGTCCCCTGCTCTGTCCAGCTGAGCTACGGGCGCGTGGCAGAAGCGCGTCAGACATTGTAGCGCCTGCCCGGCGCGCGCTACAAGCCGCGTGAGACAGGCCGCCACGGATACGGCCTGTCTCACGCGCAGGAAATCACTTCAGGTACGCCTCAGCAAGGGCCACCCAGTAAGCTGCTCCACGCGGCAGGATGCCCGTGTCCAGCGTGAACTCCGGGTGGTGCACCATCGGGGTGTCGCCGTTGCCGATGAACAGGTAACTGCCCGCCTGCTTCTGCAGCATGAAGGCGAAGTCCTCAGAACCCAGGAACGTCGGGCCCGGGAAGTGCGCCTGGTCCTCGCCGAACACGTCACGGGCCACGTTGAGTGCGAACTGTGTCTCTTCTTCATGGTTGGTCAGTACCGCACCCGGTACGCCTTCACGGATCTCGGCGGTGGCTCCGTTCGCTTCGGCGATGCCGTGGGTCAGGCTGCGGACGCGGGCCAGTGCCTTCTCACGGTCTTCGGGGGTGGTGGTGCGGATCGACAGCCGCAGGGTCGCAGTGTGCGCGACGACGTTGCCGGCCTGGCCCGCCTGGAACGCGCCGACGGTGACTACGGCCCGGTTGGCCGGTGCGATGTTGCGGGCCACGATCGTCTGCAGCGCCATGACGAGCTGCGAGCCGACCACAACCGGGTCGATGCCCAGTTCAGGCATGGCGCCGTGGCTGCCCTTGCCGGTTATGACGATCTCCCAGTTGTCCACGGCGGCCATCACGTCCCCGCCGGTAAAGAAGAACTCGCCGGTGGCGAGGCCGGGCATGTTGTGCATCGCGAACACGGCGTCGACCGGGAAGCGTTCGAACAGCCCATCAGCGATCATCGCCGGGGCGCCCTCCATCGTCTCCTCACCCGGCTGGAAGATGAGCCGGACCGTACCGGTGAAGTTACGGGTGTCTGCCAGGTACTTGCCGGCCGCGAGCAGCATGGTGGTGTGACCGTCGTGACCGCACAGGTGGGCGACGCCGGGCACGGTGCTGCGGTAGTCGAGGTCGTTGGACTCTTCGATCGGCAGTGCGTCGAAGTCAGCGCGGATGCCGATGCTCCGGCCGCCTGAGCCGTTGCTGAGTGAGGCGACCACGCCGTGACGGCCGACGCCGGTTTCGACCTCAAACCCCCAGGAGCGGACGAGGTCAGCTATGTAAGCGGCGGTGTTCTCCTCCGCCATCGACAGCTCGGGGTTGCGGTGCATGTGGGTGAACCACTCCAGCATCTCCGGCTTCATCTGTTCGAGACTGTTCAGCAGGTCTGACATTTGGACTCCTTCCTCAGGCCTTCTTGCCACGTGGGATGGTGAGCACGATGGACGCGACGGCGGCTCCCGCCATGATCAGGTTGATGGCCAGGGCAACGAAGCCGGCCTGGTGCACGGCGACGTTGTCGACACGGCCGAGGTACGTGATCACGCCGTCGATGAACGGCATCGTCTCCGGCATCGCGGACAGCGCAGTGAACACGGCTGCACAGATGGCCACTCCGAACGAAGCGCCCAGCGAGGAAGCCATCTTGTAAAGACCGGCCCCTGAGCCGGCCTGATCCTCCGGCAGGTTCGACAGTGCAGCGTCCGTCGACGGCGTCGCGTAGAACGCCAGGCCAAGCCCGAACAGTGCGAAGCCGATGATCGCGAATATCCTGTACGTATCAAGCAGCATGTGGGTCGGCATGAGGCACAGGATCGAAGCGGCGACGATCAGCGAACCCCAGATCATGGGCTTGCGCGGTCCGAAACGCTGGAGCAGCTTCTCGCCGACGCGGATGAACAGCACGATGGTGATCGCGTAGCCGAGCGTCAGCATGCCGGCTTCCTGGGTGCTCATGTTGCCGCCCAGCTGCACGAGCGTCATCGCGACGATGAGCAGGCCGGCCGTGCCGTTGAGCAGGAAGTTCGAGATGGTGGCGCCGGTGAAGGACATGTTGCGGAACAGACGGAAGTCGATGAACGCGTTCTCGTTGCCGCTCTCCTGCCGGAAGAACAGGATGGCGAACACGACGGTGACCGCCAGCAGACCCAGGCCGAGCGGACTGACCCAGCCGATGACGGAACCCTGGGTGGCGTATATCTGCAGTGCCACCATCATGACCATGAAGTAGATGACTCCGGGCAGGTCGAACCGGTAACCGGCCTTAACCGGCACACGGCTCTCAGGCATGCCGCGCACCATGATCATCCCGATGAGCGACAGCAGTGCACTGCCGAAGAAGATCCAGCGCCAACCGATGTTGTCAGCCATCAGGCCGCCGAACAGGGCTGCGAAACCTGAGCCGCCCCACGAACCGATCGACCAGAGGCTGATGGCGCGCTGCCTGGCAGCCCCATGCCAGTAAGTCCTGACCAGCGCGAGGCTCGAAGACATGATGGCAGCGGCTGACAGTCCCTTCAGTACCCGGCCGACCATCAGGAACAGTTCGGCCATGGCACCAGCCGGTGCCAATCCGACGAGCAGTGATCCGATGATGCTGAGTACGAAACCCCAGTTGAGGACCATGATCCGGCCAAGCCGGTCAGCCAGGCCGCCGGCGACGACGATGAAGATGCCGGAGAACAGCGCGGTGATCGACACGGCGATGTTCATCACGCTCGTCTGTACGCCCAGCTCGGTGGCCATGAGCGGGGAGATGTTCAGGGTTGTCTGTGCGAACAGCCAGAACGCCAGAACCCCGAAGACGATGCCGAACAGGACCCTGTCGTTACCGACGAACCCCTGAACGG
>CAYPKV010000182.1:0-2829 GCA_964411415.1 uncultured bacterium | reverse complement strand
TCAGCGCCTTTCATCAGTTCATCGAACGATTCACCGTACACGCGCCGGCTGCTGTTTATGAGCCGTTCCGGGTCGGTCAAGTACGGCGCACCGGCTTCGCTCACCCAGACGTTGGCACCGTAGCGGCGTGCCAGGGCGCCCGCGGAACCGGCGTGGTCCAGGTGGATGTGGGTGACCAGTACGTCAGTCAGCCGGGCGGGATCGAGACCCCGCTGCCGCAGCTCCGCCTCCAGCTGGCGCAGGAGCGAGTAAGGGCCCGTCTCGATCAGCATGAAGCTTCCGTCCTGACCGGTGATCAGGTAGGAGGCCATGGTCCTGTTGAGTCCTGAGTAGATCAGGTCAATGAGCTGTATGCCACCTTCAAGCGCAGTCACTGAGCCATCTTAACTGCGGGGCTCAGCCAGTTGGGTGGTGATGTCGTCCCACTCCTCGAGGCTCGCCATCAGCCGGGCTTCCAGCTCGCCATGCAGTTCAGCTGTCGCAGTGAGTTCCTCAGTGCTCAGGCCGGCGGGATCCGACAGCTGCCGGGCGGCCGCTTCGAGCTGCTGTTCCAGCTCAGGTATTTCCGTTTCAACCTGTTCCAGGCGGCGTTCGAGCTGCCAGCGGTTCATGCGTCGTTTGCCGGTGGCTGCTTCTGGCGGGGGCTTCGCTGCCGGTCTGGCTGGCTTCTCCTCTGCCGCTCCTGTTTCCGGAATGCTGCGTTTCAGCTGCCAGTACTCAAGGTCACCTTCGAGCATGTCCAGTTCGCCGTCTTTCAGTTCCCAGACGCGGCTGGCGACGCTGCCAACGAACTGCCGGTCGTGAGACACCATGAGCAGCGTGCCTTCGAACGCCAGGAGAGCGTCTTCGAGCGCTTCGATCATCTCGACGTCCAGGTGGTTGGTCGGCTCGTCAAGCACCAGGAAGTTGTAGCGGCCCATGGTCAGTTTCAGGAGGGCCAGGCGGGCTTTCTCGCCACCGGAGAGGCTGCCGATCTGCTTGAACTGGGCTTCATACGGGAACATGAAGCGGCCAAGCAGGTTGTGCGCTTCGGTCTCACCGGTCAGCCGGATCAGCTCTTCGAGCAGCGTGCGCTGCGGGTCGACGTCGCGCAGTTCCTGGTCGTAGTAACCGAGCCGCACGCGCGCACCGGTCCGGACAAAGCCACGGGCATCGTCGCTGGCTGCCTCGCCGAGCAGGGTTCGCAGCAGCGTCGTCTTGCCCGCCCCGTTCGGTCCGAGCAGGGCGATGCGGTCGCCCCGGCGCAGCGTTATCTCCACGTCACTGAACAGGCTGCGGCCGTCGAGAACCCTCGTGAGGTGACCGGCCTGCAGGACTATCTCGCCGCTGTCATCTGCGTCGAAACTGAAGCGGGTCGTGCCCTGGACCCGTTCTGCGTCAGGCAGGACGGTGTCACTGTAGCGTTCGGCCCTGACGGCCATGGCACGGGCGCGGCGATGCAGCTTGGCGTTCTGACCTGCCCACGCCTTCATCTGGGCGGCGGCTGACTCGAGCCGTTCCAGTTCGCGCTGCTGATTCTGGCGGGTCAGTTCCTCGATGCGCAGCTGTTCCGCGCGGGCTTCCCGGTAGCGGCTGGGGTTGCCGCCATAGCTGCGGAGCGTGGCGTTCTGCACCTCGGCTGTCTGCTGGCAGCTGCCATCCAGGAAAGCGCGGTCGTGAGAGACGATCAGCGTCGCCCCCGTGTAGCCGGCAAGGTGGCGGCTGAGCCAGTCACGCATCTCCATGTCCAGGTGGTTGGTCGGTTCGTCAAGCAGCAGCAGGTCCGGCTGGGCCATGAGCAGGCGGGCGAGTCCCAGGCGGGTCTTCTCGCCGCCGGAGAGGTTGCGGACTGCTTCGTCCTCACGGCCGCGGAAACCAAGGGCTGCCAGCACGGCGTCGCGGCGCGAGCGGCGCGCGTAGCCGCCGCGACGCTCGAACGTCTCGTGCAGCAGTTCCCAGCGGCCGAACACCTCCGGGTCATCCAGGCCCTGACGCTCCAGTTCTGCCAGTTGCCGTTCCATCCGTTCCAGGTGGGCGAAGGCACGGTCGCTCAGGGCACTGACTGTTTCAGTGCCGTGAAGCTGCAGCTCCTGGTCGAGCACTCCGACTTCGATGTCGGCCCTGCGGTAGACCGTACCGCCATCGGCTTCCTCGGCACCGGCCAGCAGGCGCAGAACCGTTGACTTGCCGGCTCCGTTGCGGCCGATCAGCGCGAAACGGGAAGCGGCCCGGAGTTCCAGGGTCGCACCTTCCAGCACCGTCTGGCCGCCGTAGAACTTGTCAACGGCGTGCAGGGCTGCAAGTACCGTGTTCGCACTGTGGGTGTCAGCTGCCACCAGTTCATCCTCGCAGGAAAAGGCTCATCCCGCCGTAACGGGATGAGCCGGAATAACGTGAAACACTCAGCCGGTCAGCTGTAGCGGATGTTCCGTTCAGAGTCGTCCATCGCGAAGGCGTGCAGGCCGCTGGGCTTGGCGAGCAGCGTGATCTGCTGACCGGGCTGGACGTTGGCGTGCGGATCGACGCGGGCGACGATGCTCTGGTCACCACCGACACTGGCGATCACGTGGGTCTCGGCACCGAGTGGTTCGACGACTTCGACGACAGCCTGGATGGCGTTGTCACGCTCTTCGATGTCGGTGTAGCCCTTCAGGCCCAGGTTCTCCGGGCGCACGCCCAGGTACACCTTCTTGCCGTCGTATGCGGTCAGCTTGCCGGCGAGCTCGCTGTCGGGCAGTACGTCGAAGTTGGGTGAGCGGATGCGGCCACCGGCGACTTCACCGATCATGAAGTTCATGGCCGGTGAGCCCATGAAGCCGGCAACGAACCGGTTGACAGGCCGGTCGTAAA
>CAYPKV010000181.1:0-2914 GCA_964411415.1 uncultured bacterium | reverse complement strand
CCGGGTCCGCGGGTGACCATCGCCACGCCGGGCCGGCCGGTGGCCATCGCCCAGGCTTCAGCTGCGAAGCCGGCGCCTTCCTCGTGCCGGGTCGAGACGATACGGATGGGCTGGGCAGGATCGTAAAGCGCGTCCAGGACAGGCAGGAAGCTCTCGCCGGGTACGGTGAACACCGTGTCGACGCCTTCCTGCAGCAGGCTGTCTACGACGAGCCTTCCACCGTTCTGCTTCACGAGATCACCAGCCGGAACCAGACTGAGCAGTTTGTCATCATCCGTTCAATGATACGCCGGTCTGTGTAGTTTCCGCGCCCGCGACTGTTTACCGGTGTTCAGACACAGGTCGGTTCGAAGCGTGCCGGACGTGACAACATTACGGGCAACTGATTGCCCGCAACAGCGGTCATAGTCCGGGGGGTGATATTCGGTCAACCATTGAACCGACTGGTCCTTCATAGCAGCAGGACCGTCCTTGCCTTCCACCGGCCCGTGCCGGTGTGCCCCACTGGAGTGCTCCGAAGATGAAAACCGCTAAAGGCAGATTCGCCCTGTCCCTTGCCGCCCTTGCCCTCACCGGCTCATTCGCCCTGGCTCAGCTGCCCGGCCCGAACAACGCCATCACTGACGTCGCTGGTGTGCTCGTCGGCCACTACCAGGAGACCACCGACGGCGCGCTGACCGGCACCACTGTCGTACTCATCCCTGACGGCGCCGTGGGTGGCGTCGACGTGCGCGGCTCGGCTCCCGGTACCCGCGAGACCGACCTGCTCGATCCGATCAACATGGTCCAGGAAGTCCAGGCGATCGTCCTCAGCGGCGGCAGTGCCTACGGCCTCGAGTCCGCGACCGGCGTCATGCGCTACCTGGAAGAGCAGGGTATCGGCCACCCCGTCGGCCAGGACCGCGTCGTTCCCATCGTGCCCGCGGCGATCCTGTTCGACCTGGGCCGCGGTGGCGACTGGACCCGCCGGCCCACTGCCGACTTCGGTTACCAGGCGGCACTGAACGCCACTGACGGACCGGTCGCCCAGGGCAACGTCGGTGCAGGCACCGGTGCGAACGCCGGCGGCGGCATCAAGGGCGGCCTCGGTACCGCCAGCATCGTGCTGGAGAACGGCATCACCGTTGCCGCCATCGTGGCGGTGAACCCGGCCGGCCGGCCGCACAACCCCGAGACCGGTGAGCTGTACGCCCGCTGGCTCGAGCTTGACGGTGAGTTCGGCGGCCTCGGCAACCCGGCTCAGCTGACCGGCTTCCAGGGTGCCCCGGAGAACTACCTGTCCTACTTCACGGACCAGTACTCCACCGTACAGAACACCACCATCGGCATCATCGCTACGGACGCTGTCCTGACCAAGGCCCAGGCCGAGAAGATCGCCCAGATGGCCCACGACGGCTACGCCCGCGCCCTGCGCCCGGTCCACACCATGGGTGACGGTGACGTCATCTTCGCTGTCGGCACCGGTGCGATCGAACTCGAAGGCAACGCCTTCGGCGCGATCGGCTCCGCAGCTTCGGACGTCATGGCCCGCGCCATCGTCCACGCCATCATCAACGCCCAGAGCGTTGGCGACAGGCTCAGCTACTGCGACACCTTCGTGGGAGTCTGCGGACAGTAACCCTCAGCCTCAGTGTTTTCTGGCCGCGCGGCAAGTAAGAGGCCGCGCGGCCTTCTTCATGCCTGTTTCATGCCCGGTACACGCCGCAGCTGCTCCAGCCGCTGCAGACGCAGTTCCAGCAACCGCTCCAGGTCACGGAGCGCGCTGCGCAGACTGGCGAGCTGCGCCACCACTGCCTCATGCCGTGCCAGCAGCCTGGTCTGTTCGAGCTCCAGGATACGGAGCCTTTCCTCAGCGTGCCGCACCGGCTCCGCAGCCGGCGGGCGTACCTGTTCCAGCAGTTCCATCTGCATGAACAACACCTCCAGAGCTCCTGTATAGAGCGTCTGGAGGTGCGGGGTGCAGGGTACCGGGACTATTGTTCCGGCAGGAGCCGGCAATAGTTCAGCCGGAGCGTTTGTCGGTCAGGTCGCGGAGTCCGTCACCGAGCAGGCTGAAGCCCAGCACCGTGATCATGATCGCGAAGCCGGGCACGAGTGCCGGGTAGGCGCTCATCTGCAGGAAACTCTGTGACTCGCGCAGCATGCTGCCCCAGCTCGGTGTCTGCGGCGGGGTGCCCAGACCCAGGAAGCTGAGCGCCGCCTCAGCCAGGACGGCTACCGACAGGCTCAGGCTCACCTGAACGATGATCGGTGAGATCGCGCCGGGCACGACGTGGCGCAGCAGTATGCGGGTGTGACCGGCACCCAGGGCACGGCCCGCCTCGACGAACTCGAGCTCGCGCAGCGTAATGACCGAGGAGCGCATGAGCCGGGCGAAGATCGGGATGGTGGCGATGCCGATTGCGACCATCGCCGTCATGGTGCCTGGCTGGTAAATGGCCGCCAGCAGGAGCGCCATCAGGATGGCCGGGAAGGCGTACAGCACGTCCACGACGCGCATGATCACCTCACCGAAAGCCCCGCCGATGTAACCGGCCAGTGCACCGAGCAGGCCGCCGATCGTAAGTGCGATGCCGACAGAGATGACCCCGACGTACATGGTGCCGCGGGCGCCGACGAGCAGGCGTGAGAACAGGTCACGGCCGAAGTGGTCGGCACCGAGCCAGTTGTTGTCAGTGGGACCGGACAGCTGCACTGCGAAGTTCATCGCGTTCGGGTCGTGCGGCAGCCAGAACAGCGATACCAGCGCCGCGAGTGCGACCAGGCCGGTCATGATGCCGCCGATGACCAGGTTGAAACGCTGACCCATCAGTTGTACCTGATCCTCGGGTCAAGGAAGCCGTAGCTGATGTCAACGAGGAACGACAGCATGATGATGGCCGCAGCGTAGACGAGCACGACGCCCTGCACGAGC
>CAYPKV010000180.1:0-2970 GCA_964411415.1 uncultured bacterium | reverse complement strand
TGGAGGTCAATCACTGCCCTTGAGCGACATTTCGTCCGGTTTTCAATTCGGATCTGCTCACAGATGGGGCGGCGCTATACTCTGGCAGGATGACAACGCCACGTTGCCTTGCTGGAGTAGCTTGCCGTGAGGTGCGCTTCTGAGCAGTCGCTACCTCGGGATCGACCTGGGCACTTCATCGGTCAAGGTCATGCTGATCGATGAGGCGGGCACACCTCTGGCCGTCACCGACGGGCATTACCAGGTCACGGTTCCGCAGCCAGGCTTTGCGGAGTCCGACCCGCGTGACTGGTGGCAGGCAACCGTGAGCGCGGTCCGCAGCCTGCCAGCCGAAGAACGCCGCAACGTCCAGGCAGTCAGTTTCAGCGGTCAGATGCACGGTTTCGTCCTCACGGACCAGGGCGGCGAACCCGTCCGTCCCGCAATGCTCTGGTCCGATACGAGGTCGGCAGCACAGCTGGACCTTTACGGCAGCCTTGACCCGCGGACGCTGCTGCAGCTCGGCAACCCGATCGTTACCGGCATGATGGGTCCTGGCCTGCTCTGGCTCAAGGAGCACGAACCCGCGTCCCTGACGCAGGCGCGCCACGCGCTTCAGCCCAAAGACTGGCTGCGCCTGAAGTTCACCGGCCGGGCCGCCGCTGAGCACTCGGACGCCTCGGCGACGCTCCTCTACGACCTGGAAGCCGCCGACTGGCACTTCGGACTCTGCACTGAACTCGACCTCGACCGGCACTTTCTGCCGCAACTGCTCAAAGCAGGCGATCAGGCTGGCGAACTGCTTCCGGCTGTTGCCGACGAGCTGGACCTGCCGGCCGGCATACCGGTGATCGCCGGCGCGGCGGACACTGCAGCCGCAGCGTTAGGCTCGGGCCTGCTCACTCCCGGTGACGCTCAGCTGACGCTCGGCAGTGGAGCGCAGATCATCGTCATCGCCGAGTCGCCACAGCTCACAGCGGAGCCAGTGATCCACCAGTTCCGTGCAGCCAGCCCCGGACACTGGTACCGCATGGCCGCGATGCAGAACGCGGGACTCACACTGGACTGGGTCCGGCGGACGCTGCGCCTCAGCTGGGCTGAGCTGTACGGCAGCCTGGACGAGGTCGAACCGGACCCGGAACTGCTCTTCCTCCCCTACCTGAGCGGCGAGCGCACGCCACTCCTGGACCCAACCGCGCGTGCCTCGTGGCAAGGCCTGCACTTTGGCCACGCACCCAAGCACCTGGCTGCAGCAGCACTGACCGGCGTAGCCCTGTCGATCCGGGCTGGCCTGCAGGCGCTGAACGAATCCGGCAGCAGGCCGCAGGTCATTCGGGTGGCCGGCGGGGGTTCGCGCAGCCAGGCTTTCGTGCAGTTGCTGGCGGACGTGCTTCAAGTTCCGTTGGCGTTAAGCGACACACCTGCAGCCTCGGCGCTTGGCGCGGCACTGCTCGCCCGCGGTGGGCAGCCTGTCGTGAAGGACGCCCAGGTCACGCATGAGCCAGAGCCGATGCGCGAACAGCTTGTGGATTCGATTGCGAGTTTTCAGAAAGCCGTCGCAACACAGATCCGACAGAAGAACCAACCAAACATCGGCGGATGAGCTGCTGTTGGCACCATCCCAGGACACGTACTCAACCGCTCGACCTGCAGTAAACTCCATCCGGCGTAACCTGAGGACAGATGATCACCGGCAGTGACAAACGGATCGGCCTTGCACTCAGTGGTGGTGGCGCACGCTGCCTGGCCCAGGTCGGGGCACTCCGGGCTCTCCACGAAGCGGGTTACGTCATCGATGCGATCGCAGCCAACTCCAGTGCGGCCGTTCTGTCAGCCATATACGCCACGCACCGTGACGCAGAACTGCTGCAGCGCATCGTCCTGGAAACCGATTTCAGCAAGTTGCTCGACCTGGGTGCCAGCAGCGGCCTCTCCAGCCACGACGGCATCCGTGATCTGCTCAGAGAACACGCCGCCGCAACGTTTGAGGAACTTCAGGTTCCACTCGCCGTCCCTGCGGTCGACATCGAGAAAGCGGAGCTGCTGGTGTTCACCCGTGGCGAGCTTGTCGAACCGGTCTGTGCCAGCAACGCCTTCCCCGGTCTGTTCACACCGATCAACCTGGGATCCCGCCACCTCATGGATGGCGGCATCCTGAACAACTTTCCCGTGGACATAATCAGGACACTCACAACCCGGCCCGTAGTCGCCATCGATGTACGGACGCCGATCAAGCCCGACCTGGGCCTGTCTGAAACCGAAGAACCTGAAACGCTACTCAGGAAGGTCAGCACCTTGTTCGGACGCAACAGCGGCGAAACCGTCGACATCCTGGCTCAGTCTTACACCATCACCCAGGACCGCCTGATTCAGCTGACCATGGCGCTGCATCCACCCGACCTGCTGCTGACACCGAACCTTCCGCAGGACCTGGGCTCCCAAAGCTTCGACCGGGCTGAAGAAGCGATGGAGATCGGTTACCGGGACACCCAGGCTGCACTCAGCCGGTTGGATACGGACTCCGGGAATCCTGCCAACAACCTGCTGTAAAGGCTCGGGAGCAGAATCAGCGGCTGGCCCATCACCCCACCGGATAAGTCACAGTCCCGTCTCCCCTGACTGTTGACCCGCTGGTCGGCACGGCGGGTTGCAGTTTGCCGCGGTCCATGATGTGCAGGACGGTCTCGCCCCTGGCCAGCAGCCAGTCGGCGATGATCCGGCGGTGGCAGCGCCACCAGACGGCTTCCGAGCACATGACGGCCACCCGTGCGGTGCGCCCGGCGGCCACGAGCTCATCAAGCGCAGCTTTGAACTCCTGACCGAGGGCGTAGTCAGCGTAGTTGTGAAAGCTGTCGTTCTGCCAGAAACCGTTGACCTCCGGCGACACGGTCTTCGAGCGGCTGCGCAGCCCGCCCAGTTCGGCCGAGTGGCGGTAGCTGATGCCGTGTTCCTCAAGCGCCGAGGGCAGTGAATCGCGGTCGAACTGCGGAT
>CAYPKV010000179.1:0-3009 GCA_964411415.1 uncultured bacterium | reverse complement strand
GGAGGGGACAGGCTTCGCCGGGCCAACCGATCATTCGAGGTGCAGGGCCGTCAATGCGCACACGGTCCGCCTCAAAGGAGTTACAAGCATGTTCAGGAAGTACGGAATCGTTCTGATGCTCGCGTTTGCGACCATGATCCTGGCGCCGGTCTCGGCGTTCGCTCAGGAAGACGCGGCAGCAGGCCTTTCCTCTGCAGTCAGCAGTGAGTTCGGTGTTTACCTCGCGACCAGCGAAGGTCTCGCCCTCTACCAGTACGTTGAGGACGGCGAGAACGTCAGTGCCTGCACTGGTTCCTGCGTCCGCAACTGGCACCCCCTGCTGGTCGGTGCTGATGGTGAAGTCGCCCTCGAAGGTGATGTCGACGCAACGCTCGTAGGAACTTTCGAGCGCGAAGACGGCACCATCCAGGTGTCCTACGCCGGTCAGCCGGTTTACACCTCGCGCCACGACACCCCGGGTGACACCCGCGGTCAGCAGGTCGGCCGCGAGAGCTTCAACCTCATCTCCCTGAGCGGTGCACCGATCACCGAAGCTGTCGTTCAGGAAGCCGTCGAGCTTGATGCAGACGTGCTCGCCCAGCTGATGGAAGACGGTGCCAACGTCTACCGCATGAACTGCGTCGCCTGCCACGGTGCCGAAGCCCAGGGTGGCGTCGGTCCGGGTCTGGCCGCCAACCCGTTCTTCAGTGATTCTGCTGCCGTCATCGATCAGATCCTCAATGGTTTCCCTGATCACGGCATGCCTGCCTTTGCCGGTATCCTCGACGATTACCAGATCGCCAGCCTCCTCACCTACCTGAGGGGCTCGTTCGGTAACGAATACGGGCCTGTACTGGAGGAGGAGGTGGCACAGCGGCGCTGATTGGCCGGTTGATGACAGTACTCAGTTGACTTCAGGTAAGTGTGGCCCCTGACGCCTGCCGACACGTAAGGGCAGGCATCGCATGAAAGCTGTACCTGTAATGAAAGGATCCCAATCCATGTCGAATTCACCCAGGAAGAAAGCCATCTGGTCACGGTTCGCAGCAGTTGCTGCAGCGACCCTCACCGTGTTCAGCTTCGGCTTCGCCAACGATGACCTCAAAGAGCTCATGGCCGACCCCGGCCAGTGGGCCATCCCCAACGGCAACTACGAAGGCTGGAACTACAGCGAGCTGTACGACATCAACACCTTCAACGTCCAGGACCTCCAGGTCAAGTGGACGATGCAGCTTGGTGTGACCGACTCGCTCGAAGCGCCGCCCCTCGTCATCGGCGACACCATGTACATCCTCACGCCGAAGCCCAACACTGTTTACTCGCTGGACCTGGCCCGCGAAGGCTACATCAACTGGTCGTACCGTGTAGACCAGCCTGAACTGGCTCGCGCCACCGCCTGCTGCGGTGCCCAGTCGCGCGGCATCAGCTACGCCGATGGCAAGCTCATCCTGAACTCGCTCGACGGTCAGCTTATGGCCCTCGACGCCGAGACCGGTGAGCAGCTGTGGGTCACCCACGTGACCAACCTTGACATCAGCGAGACCACCACCAACGCTCCCCTCATCGTTGACAACCTGATCATCATCGGTAACGAAGGTGGCGAACGTGGCGTCCGCGGCTGGGTTGCTGCGCACGACCTGAACACCGGCGAAGAGGTCTGGAAGTACTACAACACCGGCCCCAACGCCGACATGGGCATCACCGAAGAGCGCTGGGCCCCGTACTACGAGATCGACAGCAAGTGGACCGAACCCGGTGTTGACACCTGGTACGGCGACAGCTGGCAGCTCGGCGGCGGTACCGCCTGGGGTTACTTCACCTACGACGAAGTGAACAACCTCTTCTTCTACGGCACCGCGAACTGCTCACCCTGGAACCCCGACTACCGTCGTGATCCGGCCTTCGCCCCCGGCTTCGAAGAGTACCCCTCGAAGTACTGCGCCTCCACCATCGCCCGTGACGCAACCACCGGCGAGATGGTCTGGGCCTACTCGAACACCCCGCAGGACCAGTGGGACCTGGACGAGCCCGGTCAGAACTTCGTCGCTGATCTCGAGATCGACGGCGAGACCGTGCGCGCCCTCTTCAAGCCCGCCCGTAACGGCTTCTTCTACATCCACGACATCACCAACGGCAAGCTCCTCGTCGAGCCGTACGCCTACGCTGACGTCAACTGGGCCTTCGGCGTAGACATCGAGACCGGCATGCCCGACATCAACCCTGATGCCGAGGTCTACACCGGTATCGAGACCGCCATCTCGGTCTGCCCGTTCATCGCTGCCAACAACTGGTACAACGACGCCTACAGCCCCGCTACCGGCCTCGTCTACTTCCAGGCTGAGAACGACTGCGCCATCTTCACCGGCACCGAAGCTGAGTACGTGCCCGGCGCCAACTACATCCTCATGAGCATGAACAACACCGGTGCTGGCCCCAGCGGCTGGCGCGGCGAGCTGCAGGCCTGGAACCCGGTCACGGGCGAGAAGGTCTTCGGCGTCGAAGCTGAAACGGGCAAGGACGCCGTCCCGGTCTTCGCCACCGCTGGCAACCTCGTCTTCGGTGGTACCGACACCGGCCAGTTCCGTGCTGTCCACGCCGAAACCGGTGAAGTCCTCTGGACCTTCCGCACCGGCTCGAACTTCCGTGGTTCGCCCATCAGCTACCGCGGTCCGGACGGCGAGCAGTACATCGCTGTCGTGACCAGCCAGCTGCCCAGCGACCCCCAGATCAACGAAGACACCGCAGCCGACGCCGCGGGCCGCTTCCGCCGCGCCGGAACGACCCTCTACGTCTTCGGCCTGCCGTAACCTGAACGCTCACTCTGGCCCGCCCGTCTGAACGGGCCAGAGGACGTACAGTCAGAGGCACGGAGATTCATGCTCCGTGCCTCTCTTTCAGCTATCTTGCCTGCCTCTATTCCATTTCCCGCTGCAGAAGGGACTTTCCCATGAACCGTTACCTTGCTTCGATCGCACTGCTGTTCAGTGCCGTTTCGTTTGCCCAGACCGAGCCGGCCGGGCGTGACTGGGA
>CAYPKV010000178.1:0-3022 GCA_964411415.1 uncultured bacterium | reverse complement strand
GACGACACATACACGAGCATCCACATCGAGAAGTTCGAGAAAGAAGCCCGTGACACGAAGCTCGGACCCGAGAAGATCACCCGCGACATCCCCGGCCTGTCCGAGGCCGCGCTGCGGGACCTGGACGAAGACGGCGTGGTCCGTATCGGCGCTGAGGTGAAGCAGGGCGACATCCTCGTCGGCCACACCAGCTTCAAGGGCGAGAAGGACCCGACCCCCGAAGAACGCCTGCTGCGCAGCATCTTCGGTGAGAAGGCCCGTGAGGTGAAGGACACCTCACTGCGCGTGCCGCCGGGTGACGGTGGCATCGTCCTGCGCACCGTGCGTTTCCGCCGCGGTGACCCCGGCGTCGAGCTCAAGCCCGGCGTCCAGGAGATGGTCCGCGTCTATGTCGCTCAGAAGCGCCGCCTCATCGAGGGTGACAAGCTGGCCAACCGGCACGGTAACAAGGGTGTCGTCGCCAAGATCCTGCCACCCGAAGACATGCCTTACCTGGAAGACGGTACGCCCGTTGACCTCGTGTTCAACCCGCTCGGTGTTCCTTCGCGCATGAACCTGGGTCAGATCCTTGAGACCCACCTCGGCATGGCGGCTTACCGCCACGGCGTGTCGTTCGAGACGCCAGTGTTCGACGGTGCTGAAGAGGACGAGATCAAGGCCCTGCTCGAAAGCGCAGCCGCCCAGGAGATCGAGGAGCGCAAGAAGGCCGGCCTCGGACACGACAACCGTGGCCGTGCCGTCATGAAGCGCGCAGCCAAGGTCGGCGTCATCCCGCGTGACCTGGACGATGACGCGGCAGAGCTCGCACTCGCCCGCAGCGGCAAGACCGTGCTGTACGACGGCCGTACCGGCGACGCGATCGACGCTCCGATCGTCGTGGGCATCATGTACATCCTGAAGCTCTACCACATGGTCGAGGACAAGATGCACGCCCGCTCCACCGGCCCGTACTCGCTCATCACCCAGCAGCCACTGGGCGGCAAGGCGCAGTTCGGCGGACAGCGCCTGGGCGAGATGGAGTGCTGGGCGCTCCAGGCACACGGCGCGGCGTACACGCTGCAGGAGATGCTGACGATCAAGTCAGACGACATCGACGGCCGTAACGCCGCCTACGAAGCCATCGTCAAGGGCAACGACGTCCTTGAACCCACCATCCCCGAGTCATTCAAGGTTCTGGTCAAGGAGCTCCACTCCCTCGGCCTCGACGTGAAGGTACTCGACGACGACTCCCGACCGGTCACCATCTTCGATGAGACCGGAAGGCACTGGTAAGGGGAGCTGAGGCCAGACATGAAAGAAGCACGCGAGTTCTCAAGCGTTCAGATCCAGATAGCCTCCCCGGAGCGCATCCGCTCCTGGAGCTACGGTGAGATCACCAAACCGGAGACCATCAACTACCGCACCCTGAAGCCCGAGCGCGACGGCCTGTTCGATGAACGGGTCTTCGGGCCCGAGAAGGACTGGGAGTGCGCCTGCGGCAAGTACCGTGGCCAGCGTTTCGCCGGCAAGGTATGCGAACGCTGCGGTGTGGAAGTCACCCGTTCGACCGTGCGCCGCTACCGCATGGGCCACATCGAACTGGCTACCCCCTGCGCCCACATCTGGTACGTCAAGGACATCCCCAGCAAGATCGGTTCGCTCCTGAACCTGTCGACCAGCCAGCTGGAGCAGGTGCTGTACTTCGGCAAGTACATCGTCACCGACCCGCAGGGCGCCCTCAAGGAAGGCCGTCCGCTCAAGCGCGGCGACCTGCTGACTGACGACGAGTACCGTCAGCTCCGCTACGGCCACCAGGAGACGTACACCGTCTCGCAGGGTGAAGACGCCGTCGTCCGTGACGGTGAAGCCGTCGAAGCAGGTCAGCAGCTGGCCAAGGGCGTCAAGTCGAAACTGACTGGTGTCGCCCAGTACCGCTTCCCGCGCAAGATCACCTTCGACTACCGCGAGAGCCGTGACGCACGCCTCATCGTTCCGCGTGACGCCTGGATCGAAGAAGAAGACTACGCCGGTGGCCAGCCGGTTGCCGAGCTCGAAGCTGACCTCGTCATCAAGGCCGCAGAAGGCGGCATCGTCGAACTCCTGCCGATCGGCAGCGACGGTGGTGTGATCAACATCCGTGACGAAGAGGACGACGAGAACGTCCTGGCCAGCTACCTGCTGCCGGCCGGCGTCGTGCCGACCGTCGGTGGTGGCGACCTGATCGACGCCGGTGACGAACTTGCCACCGCGGCCGCGGGCACCACGCTCAGCATCCCGCAGGCTGCCCAGGCACACGTGCGGGCATCCAAGGTGCGCTCCAGCGAGGTCACCGTCACGCTGACCGTCAGCTGGGACCGCCGCGAGATCCACGAGATCAACCCGACCATGCACGTCCTGGTCGGTGACGGTGCCACCGTCGAAGCCGGAGACAAGGTCGTGGGCGCCATCGACGCAGCCCAGGAGATCGTCGCTGCCGCTGACGGCACCGTGCACCTGAGCGAACCTGCCAGCATCATCGTTTCGCGTGCCAAGATCTACCCTTACGAGGACGAACCGATCGTCGTCAACGGCGACCGGGTAGTGCCTGGTGACGAACTGGCTGACGACGGCCGGGTGCGTGCCGACATCAGCGGCCGGGTCGAGATCGACCTCGTGCGCCGCCAGGTGCGCCTGATCGAGAGCTACGACTTCGAAGCCCACATGGGTGCCGAAGCGATCCGTGAGCTGCTCAGCGCCATCGACCTGAACATCCTGGAGCAGGAACTGGTCGAGGAGATGGAGAGCCCCAGCCGCCACAAGCGTGCCAAGGCCCGCAAGCGCCTCGAGATCGTCCGCAGCTTCATCCAGAGCGGCAACGAGCCTGCCTGGATGATCCTGGACGTGGTGCCGATCATGCCGCCGGACCTGCGGCCCATGGTGCAGGTCGAGGGTGGCCGCTTCGCAACGAGCGACCTGAACGACCTCTACCGCCGCGTGATCAACCGTAACAACCGCCTCAAGAAGCTCATGCAGCAGGGTGCGCCGGAGATGATCGTGCGCAACG
>CAYPKV010000177.1:0-3037 GCA_964411415.1 uncultured bacterium | reverse complement strand
CCGGACGGACGGCAGGCGCAGCAGCAGCGTCACGGCGATGGCCGTGGCAGGAGCCAGCAGCCAGGCCGGAGTCCAGTCGGGACTGAAGCGCAGAACCATGCTCAGTGCTGCTGACAGCACGGCCGCGGCGGCCAGTGCACCGGTCAGCTCCCGGCGGCTGGAACCACGCGAGAGTGGATGCAGGACACCTGCGGCGATCGCACCGAAGAAGATCAGCGTTGGCAGCGGAAGCTCGGCCGGAGGGTTCTGACCGAAACGCGCCAGGACAAGCAGCAGCAGGCTGCCAGCCTGAACGGCCAGGATGGTGAGCTGAAACAGCAGGTAAGAAAAGGTTCTGGCAGGCATGATGACGTCTCCGGCAGCCCCGCCTGGCGGGACCGCTGGCGGTATGTCACCTCCCGCCAGCAGGCATCTTAGCAGTTCGCCGGCAGTTGGTGACAGTTGCCCGGCAGTCCGGCAGCAGGTGTGGCTATACTCACCTCGTCATGACCGGAGTGCCCCTTGGGAGGGGGAGAGCGGTCAGGATACGGGAGAGGGAGAACGCAGGGGAAATGGATTCATTTGTTGTGCACATCGGCTCGGTTGATGGTACAGAGGTCTGGAACGTCGACCGCATGATGTCTTATGCGGCTGAGCAGCTGGGACTCAAGCTGAGTGACGCGCAGTGCGCTGAAGACTGGCGGGCTTACCGGGCCGTCCTGTCCGGCGAGCAGACCACTGTCGTGCACCTGATGAACCTGGTCGGGAGCGCCTACCCGGCAGCTGAGATCAGCCTGAAGCAGGTCTGAGACCGGCCTGGCGTACGCGGCGCCGCCTCCCGGTGCAGCCAGTAAACAAAGGTTCAGGGGCAGTGACTGTTGTGGTCACTGCCCCTGAACTGTGCTGGTCGGGGCGAGAGGATTTGAACCTCCGACCCCATCGTCCCGAACGATGTGCGCTACCAGGCTGCGCTACGCCCCGACGCAAATAGCTATATTAGCGCCTGCCAGCGGGTGGGTCAAGGCGCCCCGGTCTCTTCAGGGAAGCCACCGGCTTCCGCGAAGCGGGCGACGGCGCTGCTGACGGCATCCGGCGGGAAACCCCGGCGGGCCAGGAAAGCCCAGGCGCGTGAGCGTTCCCGCTGCGCATCAGCCGTCTTCCGGAAGCGCCACGCGTTGCGTTGCAGCAGCTGAAAGGCTGCTTCCTCCTGCCGGCTGTCGTCCAGCTCCCGCAGCTCCCCGTCGACCGTCTCCTCGGCCACGCCTTTGCGCAGCAGCTCGCCCCGCAGGCGCAGGCTGCCGTAGCGCGCAGCCCGGCTCTCAACGAACTGTGAGGCGAACGCCACATCGTCGACGAAACCGTAAGACTCGAGCCGGTCCAGGGTGGCACTGATGACGTCCGGTTCAGCACCTTTGCGCTCCAGCCGCTCCTGCAGCGTCGCACGGGTGTACGCCTGACGGCCCAGCAGCCACAGGCAGTAGTTCCAGGCTCTCTGCGCGTCCACGGCGGATCAGCGGAGCACGCTGGCCGGATCGAGCCGGGCCGCCCGCCTGGCAGGCAGCAGCGATGCCAGTACCGCGGTGGTGACCGAAACGAGACAGACCCAGACGATGTCGAAAGTGCGGATGTCTACGGGCAGCTGGGTGATGAAGTACAGGTTGCCCGGCAGCGGGTACGGCTGGTAACGGAAGTACAGGCTGAGCAGCACTCCCAGGACGGCACCGATGACCGTGCCGGTCAGGCCGAGGAGGAAACCTTCCAGGGTGAACACCCTGAGCACCTGGCGCTCCGAGGCGCCCAGAGCGCGCAGGATGGCGATCTCGGTGGTCTTCTCGGCAACCGTGAGGACCAGGATGTTGGCTATGCCCATCGCCGCGACGATGACGATGAGGAACACGACGACTGTGATCAGGGTGCGCTGCAGTTCCAGCTGCTGGATGAGGCCGGAGAACAGGTTCTGCCATGAGGTGGACAGCAGCCCGTAAGACGAGCCGAGCCGCGCTGCGGCTTCGGCTGCTGAGGACGGTTCGCTGACCCGCAGGTGATAGCCCGAGATCATGCCCGGCCGGCCCAGGAAGTCCTGCAGTGCCGGGATCGACAGGTAAGAGGAGACGTTGTCGATCAGCTCGTTGCCGACCCGGAAACTGCCGGCCACGGTGAACGAACGGCGGCGGCCGCCGATCTCACTGATCACCACTTCATCACCTGCGAACACACCGAGCTGGCGCAGCGCCAGCGTCTCACCGAGCACGATCGCCTCGTCACCGGCCAGTGCTTCCGCCTGAGTGCGCAGCACCGGCAGGTCCAGCACTGCCGCTTCGAGCTGGGCATCGATGCCGATCAGCTGCGTGAAACCCTGACGGGCACTGATGCCTTCAGCGGTGTTGGCGCGCCGCGCTATGAGTCCCTGTGCCGACAGGAACGGTGCCGCAGCGACGACGCCAGGCTCGTCAGCCAGGGCAGCCAGGATCAGCCCGTCCTCCGGCAGGAGGGAGCCGTCGTAACTGGTCAGCGTGACGTGCGGGGTGGCCTGCAGGGTGCTGTTGATGAGCTCATCGATGAAGCCGTTGGTCAGTGACAGCGCGGTGATCAGTACCATGACGCCCACTGCCACACCCGTGACTGTGATGGCGCTCTGCAACGCGCGCCGGCGGATGTGCCGCATGGCCAGGAACAGCGTGAACGGCCGCATCAGGGCAGTGTAACAGCGCGGGCTGTGAGTGCGGTGGGCAGGCTGGTCAGTAAGCTGCGGCCTGCGCGGCAAAAGCCGGCAGTACGTCCAGAAGCGGGCGGTGCTCTTCCAGGACGATGCCGTCCCGGCCGTAGCGGATCACTTCCACCTCGACCTCGCGGACACCCCAGCTGAGCGCTGTGGACAGCTCCGGGAACCACACGTCGACCTGCTGCTTCTTGCGGATGTGCATGGTGTCCTCGACGATGAACAGCCCGTGGCTGTCGAGCGTGTCCTGGAACACCCCGGCACCCCGGCCGTTGCCGAAGCCGCCCAGGTCCCGGATGCGGACGAGCGAACCGTAAGGCAGGTCGGAACCGATCAGGT
>CAYPKV010000176.1:0-3047 GCA_964411415.1 uncultured bacterium | reverse complement strand
TCGCCTTCACGTACTTCTACACGCAGATCAGCTTCGACCCGAAGCGGATCAGCGAGAACCTGCGCGAGTACGGTGGCTTCGTGCCGGGCGTCCGTCCCGGTCAGCCGACCACTGACTACCTGACCAAGATCGCGGGCCGCATCACCCTGTGGGGCGCGCTGTTCCTGGGCATCGTCAACGCACTGCCGCAGCTCCTGTCCTGGATCACCGGCACGGACCAGCTGTCGTTCGCCTTCTCCGGCACGAGCCTGCTGATCATGGTCGGTGTGTCACTCGACACGCTGCGCCAGCTGGAATCACAGCTGATGATGCGTCACTACGAAGGCTTCGTCAGCAAGGGCCGCATCCGCGGTCGCGGGAGGCGTTTCTGAGTGGCCAGTGAAGTCGTACTGCTCATGGGGCCGCCCGGAGCCGGTAAAGGCACTCAGGCCGCCCGCCTGGCAGCCAGCCGCAACCTGCGGCAGCTGTCGACCGGTGACATCCTGCGTGCCAACGTCGCTCAGGGAACCGAGCTGGGCGTGAAGGCCAAGGGCTTCATGGACGCGGGCGAACTCGTGCCTGATGACCTGATCATCGACATGGTCCGCTCCGAGCTGAAGGACCTGCAGGACGTCCGGGTACTGTTCGACGGTTACCCGCGCAACCCTGCCCAGGCCGGACAGCTCGACGCCCTGCTGCAGGATCTCGGTGCTGAGCTCACTGCTGCAATCGCCCTGGACGTCGACTTCGATGAAGTCGTGCGCCGGCTGCTGCAGCGTGCGGAAGAGCAGGGCCGCAGCGATGACAACGAAGCAACCATCCGCAACCGGCTGAAGGTGTACTCCGATCAGACCCAGCCGCTGCTGGATTACTACGAGGCTGCCGGCAAGCTCCGGCGGGTAGATGGCATCGGTGCTGTCGACGAGGTCGAAGCCCGGATCGTTGGTGAACTGTCTTGATTCTTAAGCGTCCGGCAGAGATCGAGGTTATGGCGGAGGCAGGCACCGTGAACCGGCTGGCTCTGGAGAAGGTGGCTGCTGCCATCGCTCCGGGCGTGTCCACCGCGGAACTCGATGCCATCGCCGAAGATGCTATACTCTCCGCTGGCGGACGCCCTGCATTCAAGGGCTACCGGGGTTTTCCCGGGACGCTGAACACTTCCCTCAATGACGTGGTCGTGCACGGGATCCCCGGCCGGCAGGTCCTGAAGGAAGGCGACATTCTGTCTGTCGACATCGGCACTGTCTACAAGGGGTACGTGGCTGACCAGGCCGCCACCTTCGCTGTAGGCAGGGTTCCCGATGAAGTCAGTAAACTGCTGCGTGCGACCGAGGACAGCTTCTGGGCTGGAGTCGGAGCGTGCGTGACAGGTAACCGGCTCGGTGACGTTTCCGCGGCCATTCAGGGCGTCATCGAGGCGGCAGGTTTCTGGGCAGTGCGGGAGTTCGTCGGTCACGGCATCGGTCGTGACATGCACGAGAGCCCTGAAGTGCCCAACTTCGGACGCGCGGGCACTGGTCCGCTGCTCCGGCCGGGGCTGGTACTGGCAATCGAACCCATGGTGACGCAGCGTCGCACCAGGGTGAAGGTGCTGGCCGACGGCTGGACGGCCGTTACCGCCGACGGAAGCCTGGCAGCACATTACGAGCACACGGTGGCGATCACCACCGAAGGCCCCCGGGTGCTCACCGCCGAAGACCAGTCGCCTCGTGGTCAAGGTGTTGCAAGTGAGGCAGGCATTGGAGGAATGCATGGCGCGTAGGAGGAATTCCGGACCGCCCCGTCAGCGTGAACGGGCAGAAGAGACTACCCAGGACACGATCCGCACCGAAGGTGTGGTGCTGGAAGCCAGACCAAACACGATGTTCCTGGTGCAGCTCGATGCGGGACCGGAGATCCTGGCCCATGTAGGTGGCAAGATGCGTCGTCACTACATCCGCATTCTTCCGGGCGACCGCGTGGTCGTGGAAATCAGCACGTACGATCCCGAAAAGGGTCGCATCGTTTACCGAAAGTAGGATCCAGCTATGAAGGTAAGGGCATCAGTCAAGAAAATCTGTGCGAACTGCAGGATCGTCAGGCGTGAGGGAATCGTCTACGTTATCTGCCCTTCGAACAAGAAGCACAAGCAAAGGCAGGGTTGATAGATGGCACGTATAGCCGGAGTAGACCTTCCGCGCGACAAACGCATCGAGTACGCACTTCCGTACATTTACGGGATCGGCGTCTCACGCGCCCGGGACATCCTCGTCAAGGCAGAAGTCAGCCCGGATACCCGGGTCAAGGACCTCGCTGAGACCGAGATCACCCGCCTGCGCAGCATCGTCGAGCAGGAATACAAGGTCGAGGGTGACCTGCGCCGTGAGGTGCAGCTGAACATCAAGCGCCTCATGGACATCGGCTGCTACCGCGGCCTTCGTCACCGCCGTGGACTGCCGGTCCGTGGCCAGGCAACCAAGACGAACGCCCGTACCCGCAAGGGACCGCGTCGTACCGTTGCCGGCAAGAAGAAGGCGCCCCGCAAGTAAACGTTGACGTGAAGCGCGCCGGCCAAATCACAGCAGGCTGGCGCCACTCCCCGGAGTTGATGTACGGGCTTCGGAGATAACGGATCAGGAGAGCAGAGTGGCTACCCCCAAAACGAAGAGAAGGGTGAAGCGCAGCCTGATAGAAGGCAAGGCATTCATCCACGCCAGTTACAACAACACGATCGTCACCATCACCGACATGGATGGCAACACGGTCGTGTGGTCCTCCAGCGGCAGCATCGGCTACAAGGGCTCCAAGAAGGGCACGCCCTACGCAGCTCAGCTCGCCGCAGCTGACGCAACCCGCAAGGCACAGAACATGGGTCTGAGCCAGCTCGACATCGTCATCCGCGGGACCGGATCAGGCCGTGAACAGGCCATCCGTTCGATCCAGGCTACAGGCGTCAACGTGCGCAGCATCGTCGACGACACGCCTACCCCCCACAACGGTTGCCGTCCCCGCAAGCGGAAGCGGATGTAATTCAGGCTTCAGCCTGAATCGATAAGGAGAATCATGGGTCAGTACAGAGGACCAGCAGT
>CAYPKV010000175.1:0-3053 GCA_964411415.1 uncultured bacterium | reverse complement strand
CGTCTGTGAGGCGTTCAACGCCGACTTCGACGGTGACCAGATGGCCATCCACGTGCCCCTCTCCGTGTACGCACAGTCTGAAGCCAGACTGCAGATGCTGTCGAGCCACAACCTGCTCTCACCGGCACACGGCAACCCGAACGTCCAGACCAGCCGTGACATCATCCTCGGCCTGTTCGTGCTCACCCAGCTGCACAGCAGCAAGCATGGCGCTGGCAGCAGGTTCGACGACGTACAGTCTGCGCTCGAAGCCCTGGACGCCGGCACGATCGACCTGAACTCACCCATCGTTGTCGGCGGCAATGAGACGACCGCGGGCCAGCTCCGTTACGTGTTCGGCAGTGAAGATGAAGCGCTGCTGGCCGTTGAGCGTGGCGAGGTCGACATGCAGGACGTCGTCACCGTCAGGATTGGCGGCAAGCTCATCCCGACCAGCCCCGGCCGTGTGTTCTTCGCACGCCTGGTACGTGAGACCGTCGCAGAAGACGGCAACGAAGTGCCCGTGTCGATGCTGCGCTACGACACCGCGTTCGAGAAGAACGCCCTGCGCAACCTCGTCATGGACAGCTTCAAGCTGCTCGGCATCGAACGGACTGCCAGGCTGCTCGACGGCCTGAAGACAGCCGGTTTCGAACTGTCCACCACCTCCGGCATCACGATCGGCATCGACGACGTGGCCATCCCACCGCGCAAGCGTGAACTGGTCGATGCTGCCCAGGCACAGCTGGAAGCCATCGAGCAGGAGTTCGACCTCGGTTTCGCCACCGAAGAAGAGCGTCTGGCTGCAGTCATCCGCCTGTGGAACGACACGACCGAGAAGGTCAAGCAGGCCGTCTTCGAGAACTTCGAAGAGAACATGCCGTTCAACCCGCTTTACGTCATGGCCCAGTCGGGCGCCAGGGGAAGCCCCCAGCAGATCGTGCAGCTGGCAGGTATGCGTGGGCTGATGGCCAAGCCCTCGGGCGAGACCATCGAAGTGCCGATCCGCGCGAACTTCCGCGAGGGACTGACGGTGCTTGAGTACTTCAGCTCCACTCACGGTGCCCGCAAGGGTGGTGCCGACACGGCCCTCCGTACCGCTGACTCGGGTTACCTGACCCGTAAGCTGGTCGACGTTGCCCACGAACTCGTCGTGCGCGAGGACGACTGTGGCACCGTGGACTTCACGACCGTGGACTTCTACAGCCGTGAAGGCCAGCTGCGGCCCAAGGGTCACATCGACATGGGCATATACGGTCTCAGGCTCGCTCTGGACCTGACCCTCGGCAACCGCACCTGGGAAGCCGGCAGCATCATCATGCGTGAAGACATCGACGCCATCTACGCGGCACTGCCGGACAACCCGTCCGTCCGCCAGGTCGACGTGCGTTCGCCCCTCACCTGCCAGACCCGGGCCGGAGTGTGCCGCGCCTGCTACGGCCTCGACATGTCCACCATGCGGGAAGTGTCCCTCGGTGAAGCGGTCGGCGTCATCGCCGCCGAGTCGATCGGTGAACCCGGCACCCAGCTGACGATGCGTACGTTCCACACCGGTGGTATCGCCTCGGGAGCCGACGTGACCCAGGGCCTGCCGCGTGTGATCGAACTGGTCGAAGCGCGCAAGCCGAAGGTGAAGGCCGTCATCAGTGAACTCGAAGGCATCGTGTCCATCGAGGATGACGAGGACCGCACCCGGGTCACGGTCACGAGCGAAGACGGTGAGTTCTCGAAGACTTACCGCATCGACCGCAACCTGCGGCTCATGGTCACCGAAGGTGCCCGTGTCGAAGCCGGTGACCAGCTGACCCGCGGAGCCATCAACCCGCATGACCTGCTGGAAGCCCAGGGGGCCGGCCGTGTGCAGCAGTACATCGTGGACGAGATCCAGAAGGTGTACCGCGCCCAGGGTGTGAGCGTGCACGACAAGCACATCGAAGTGATCGTGCGACAGATGCTCAAGTACGTGGAGATCCAGGAGTCCGGGGACAGCAAGTTCCTGGAAGGCCAGACGGTCGAGCGGTTCGACGTCGAGGACGTCAACGAGCAGCTGCTGGCCGAAGGCAAGCAGCCGGCCGGCTGGAAGCCGATCCTGCTCGGCATCACCAAGGCCAGCCTGACCACCAAGTCGTGGCTGTCCGCTGCTTCGTTCCAGCACACGACCCACGTGCTTACCGAAGCCGCTGTCAGCGGCAAGGCTGACCACCTCGTCGGCCTGAAGGAGAACGTCATCCTCGGCCGTCTCATCCCGGCCGGTACCGGTCTCGACGCCATCCGCAGCGTCAACGTGCTTGACGCCCGCTCGGAAGCGAAGCTGGCTGAAGCTCCGGCACAGGTGAGCAGGCGCAGCGCCGCTGAAACCCCGGCCCAGCCAGGCCAGGGTGCGGCTGAAGCCTGAGCACCTTGCCTCTCATGAACAGCTGACACCGGGGCCCGGCGATGATGCCGGGCCCCGCTTCTTCATGCTCAGTCCGTTCGGTCATAAGCCAGCCTGCCATCTTGCTGTTCACGGCCAGTGTTCTGCTGCTCGCGACGTACAGAACATACTGGCATGCCTGCCCAAAACGGTCCGGCGTCAGCGGAGGCTTCATCATGAAGATGCGGTTGGCTTTTCGGAGAGTCGCGGTCGGTATCGCCCTGTCGCTGCTGGCGACCGTGTCCGCACAGACGTATGTCGAACTGATCCTCGACGCGTCCGGTTCGATGTACAACACGCTTGATGACGGTCGCTACCGGATCGTGGCCGCCAAAGAGGTGCTGAGCAGTTTCATCGCAGGACTGCCGTCCGCTCCGGACCTGAACGTCGGCCTGCGCCTGTACGGCTCAGAACTGCAGGCTACCCACAAAGACGCCTGCCTGGACAGCCGGCTGTTCGTGCCGATGCAGGGAGTAGACCGCACTGCGCTGCTGGATACTGTCGATACGGTGCTCGCCCGGGGTGCCACGCCGATCGCCTGGTCGCTGCAGCAGGCAGGCGCTGACTTCACGGAACCGGGCCGCTACCTCATCGTGCTCGTGACTGACGGTGAGGAATCGTGCGGGGGCGACATCCGCCAGGTGATGGCTGATCTGGCTGC
>CAYPKV010000174.1:0-3244 GCA_964411415.1 uncultured bacterium | reverse complement strand
AGCTGGGTGGGTTCATCCACGAGCTTCTCCTGGCCGCGGAGCTGTACTCGGCATCTGACTATCGCCTGGCCCAGAAGGCCCGGCAGCTGCTGGTTCAGGAGGTTGACGCGGTTCACGCGCAGGTTGACCTGATGATCACCCCGATGCTTCCGTACCGCGCTGCACTGGTAGGCCAGACCGAACTCGATGTAAACGGCACTGTAATCAACCCACGCCTGGGCCAGGGCCGCTTCACGCGCCTGAGCAACCTGACAGGGCTCCCCAGCCTCAGCGTGCCCGCTGGACTGGACAGCAACGGCATGCCACTGGCCGTCCAGCTTCTCGGACGCGCGTTCGAAGAAGCAGTTCTGCTGCAGGCTGCAAGTGTCCTGGAACACCATTTCCCCACCCTTTACTGCGGGATGTACCGCAGTCCACTTGAACTGATTCAGGAGAACGAATGATGCTGCTTAACCAAGACAAAGCCCGAGAGCTGATGAAAGCAGAGGGCATGGACGCCCTGGTACTCGCCTATACCGAGAACGTTATAAATTTCAGCGGGTTCCTGCATGTCAACAGCAACCTGATCAAACCCCGACTGTACTACGTGGTGTTCTTCGCAGATCCGTCACTGGAGGCTGCTTTCCTGGTACCTCACCAGGACATCGTGGACGCCAGCAGGCAGACCTGGATCGCTGACGTGCGGCCGACGGCAGAGTACCCATACCCCGGCCGTCCCGAAGTACTGACTGACAAGGAAGCCTCCGTGGCGGACATCATCACCGAGAAGGGACTTTCAGCCGGCGTCATCGGCTTCGAGAACGCCTCCCTCCCCTACGACGTCGCCCGCAGGTTGATGGAACTGCTGCCCCGAGCGACGTTCGCTCCTGCCAGCCCGCTGATTGCACGACTGCGCGCTACGAAGAGCTCAGAAGAACTCAGGCGGATCCGCCTGGCGATGAGAGCAACAGAAGCCGGCGCCGACGCCATCCGCAGGAACATCCGACCAGGGATCACTGAGGCAGAACTCGCAGAACTGGCTAAGCAGGCATGCGTGGACGCGGGAGCTGACAGCGTTGATTTTGTGATTGTTGGAGGCGGCGCCAACGGTGCGGTAGTGCACGGTAAGCCGACAGACTACGCCCTGACGGAAACCGACCTGGTGAGGTTCGATCTCGGCGCGTCGTACGGTGCATACCCCGGCGATTTCGCCCGGACTTACGCCGTGGGCCAACAACCCCCTTCAGTCGACGCACGGCGGTACGAAGCCGTTCGCGCAGCTGTTGAGGCCGGAATTGAGGCTGTACGCCCCGGCGCGACCGCCGGCGAGGTTTACGACGCCATGCTGGCAGCTGGCCAGGCCATAGATCCGGAGCTCTACCGGGAACACGCCGGTCACGGTCTGGGGCTGGAAGTGCACGAGGAGCCAATGATCTACAGTGGCTCAGCCTTCGTGCTGGAGCCAGGCATGGTCGTGATGATCGAATGTGGACGTTATATCCTTGGCGAAGGTGGTTATCAGCTTGAGGACCTCGTACTTGTGACCGATTCAGGCCATGAAGTAATCACTACGCTCCCTCGGGAACTGGTGATCAACCGGTGAGTCAGACTCCCTTGCGCCTCGCACTGCTGGGGGCCGGCGGCATCGCCGGCATGATTGGCGATGCGTTGGAAGCCGGGAGGTTACCCGGCTTCCAGTGCATCGCTGTCGCTGGTTCAACAGCAGAGTCGGCGTCTGCCGCTGCACTCGCTGAGCGCTTGGGCGCCAAGCCTGTCGCACCGGACGAATTGCAGCGTTTCGGCGCGGACTGGGTCGTGGAAGCGGCCGGCAGCCAGGCGGTCCGGCGGTTCGTTCCCGGGTTATGGGCTGCAGGCATCAACACCGTGATCATGAGCATCGGTGCGTTCGCAGATGACGAGCTGTGGACCAGCCGTCCACCCGCGGTGAAAGTGATCCTGCCGAGCGGAGGGATAGCTGGCCTGGACGGCGTAAGAGCGATGGCTGCCAGTGAGGACCTGCTGACTGCAACCATCACCACCACCAAGCACCCCCGGGGGCTGCAGGGGGCTCCATACCTCGCGCAGAACAGCATCGAGCTGCCTGTGGACAGGGCCACCCAGGTGTTCTCCGGAAGCGCCCGGGAAGCCGTGGCCGGTTTCCCCGCTAACGTCAATGTGGCTATCGCCCTGAGTCTTGCCGGCCTTGGGCCCGACCGGACCCAGGTAGTCGTGCGGTCAGATCCTGAAGCAACACGCAACCATCATCTCATCGAGGTTCAGGGCCGGCTTTGCAGTATCAGCGTGCAGGTCACTTCCGAGCCTAATCCCGCGAATCCCCGTACATCTTTCATGGCGGGCGCCTCCGCCATAGCGGCCCTGAAGGAAGCGGCAGGTACCCATTGACTGCACCCCGGGAAATCCTGAGCCTGAGCACGCAGCTGAGACAGTTGTTGATAGAGCGGATCCGTTCGGGCATGTACCCGGTCGGGCACCGCCTGGAAAGCGCCCGACTGGCCGCTGCCGAGTTCGGTGTCCACTCCAATACGGTCAGCCGGGTATACCGCGAATTGTCCGATGCGGGCATCTTACGAACTGTTCACGGCAGCGGAACATACGTGGTGACTGTCCCGGGACCCGAACACGACCATCAAATCAGGGACGCCCTGCATGCCGCAGCGAAAAACCTTGCTGAACAGGCACGAAGATTGGGCATATCGCACACAGACTGGCTGTCACTGGTCAGCCAGGCCGAAGTTTTTACAGACACCGATCTGAACCATGCTGTATGGATGGTGGAATGCAGTCGCAAGGATACTGAAGAACTTGCAGCGGGACTGTCCAGAATACTGGACCGTGAGATTACGCCCCTACTCGTAGACGAAGTTGGAGACCAGCCCCGCTCCGGACAGGACACGTTCATCACAACACCGTTTCACTTCGATGAAGTAGCCGAAATCGTCGGAGATACGAGTCAGGTGCTGAACGTGAATGTCGTACCGACTTCGGCAACCCTGGTTCAATTCGCTCAACTGCCGACCAACGCGCTTATCCACGTAGTGGCATCCAACGAGCCGACACTCAAACGGATGGTGCGAATGATCGAAACTTACGCCCGTAACAAGCCTGCCCGTGCGTTTCTCATCAGCCACCCCGAAGCCCGGACCTTGATCCAGTCGGCCGAGATTCTAGTTGACAGTCAATCAATCCACGACCAGGTAATGGAATGGTTGCCGACCGGACAAATCATCACTGTGAGATACCAGAT
>CAYPKV010000173.1:0-3250 GCA_964411415.1 uncultured bacterium | reverse complement strand
CCGGAAGGTCCTTCACGCGGCCACCGCGGATCAGCACCGAGGAGTGCTCCTGGAGGTTGTGCTTCTCACCCGGGATGTAGGCCGTGACCTCGTACCCGGTGGAGAGACGCACACGTGCGATCTTCCGCAGAGCCGAGTTCGGCTTACGGGGCGTCTGGGTGCGCACTGCGGTGCAGACACCGCGGCGCTGGGGGCTGCCCTTGAGGGCAGGGACCTTGTTCTTGCGCTTGATGGTCTTGCGACCTTTGCGCAGAAGCTGGTTGACTGTCGGCAAATCACCACTCCCTTTCGGTTTCCTGACTTAAGCCCCCTGCACGTGGTGTTGCTGGCAGGCCTTTGAATAAGCACCGGATTGTCGTTCTGGACACGTGTTTTGCACGTGACACAAACCTTCCCCTGGACCCAACGCTGCGGGCCTAGGGGACAAACCCAGTCAGTTTACGCTCAAAGAGCCGTCTGCGTCAAGGTTCCGCGTGACCGCCCTGTCCCGGAACGGCGTGTGCCCGCGGAGGTGTATCCGCGGGCACACAGGCTTACGGGTCGTGACTGGATTACGGCAGGCGGTCCGTGAGCCAGTCCGCGGTCAGTTCCAGAACCGCCGTCGAGTCAGTCAGGTCACCGGACAGGACGTTGAAGATGTGATCCGAGTCCGGGAAGATCCGCAGCGTCACGTCGCTGCTGCCACTGCTGCTGACATACTCACGGGCGGTGCGCACCGGTACGGACGTATCAAGCGCGCCGTTCACGACGAGCAGTGGCCCGGCGTAACTGCGGATGTCGTACAGGGGGAAGGCACTGAAGCGCCCCTCGAAGTAGGCCGCGCTGAGCCGGGCGGTGCGGAAGCCGAGGTCGGCCTCTGCCCAGCCGTCTGCGACTGCAGTCTGGTAGTACGTGTCGTACAGGTCGGTCTGGCTCGATGCCATGTCCCCGGCTGCTGACCACAGCACGAGTGCGCTGACGCGCTCGTCGTTACCGGCCAGGTTGCTGGCGATGGCGCCGCCCAGGCTGAAGCCGACAAGGCCGAGCCTGCCGGCATCTACAGCCTCGTGACCGGCCAGCCATTCGAACGCTTCACGGGCGTCCCTGACGAAGGTATTCCAGTTGTTGCTCTCGAAGCCGACGGTGTGGTCGCCGGATCCGGGGAAGTCGAAACGGAGGCTGGCGATGCCTGCGTCCGCCAGCAAGGCGGCCAGGTTGCTGTAGAAGCCGCCTACTTCCTGTTTGTCACTGGCGAAGCCGTGGATGAGCAGGACAGCCGGTGCCGGCGCATCGGCCTCCGGCAGGCTGAGAATGCCCGGTGAATCGTACTGGTTGCCCGGGATGGTTACTGCTTCCTCGGCAGCGAACGCCAGTCCGGCAGCTGCAACCAGGATCGCGATGCTCTTCAGTTTCACTTCTGACCTCCATGGCCGGCAGGCTCCGGCAGTCACCGGGCCGCTTCCGGCGCACTCATTATGTGCCTGCACTGCTGCGTCTGTACAGCAGGCTCAGTCAGCAGCTGACCGCAGTATCTTCTCCAACTTCCGGCCACGGGCCAGCTCGTCTACGAGCTTGTCGAGGTAACGGATCTCACGCATGGTGTCCTCTTCGATCTCCTCGATGCGGACGCCACAGATGACCCCCTTGATCTGATCGCGCGCAGGATTGAGGGCCGGCGCACTGTCGAATAAAGACTGGAAATCCGTCCCATCCTCAAGCAGCGTCTCCAGCTGCTCCCGGCTGTAGCCGGTGAGCCAGCAGATGATCGTATCGACCTCGTCCCTGCTGCGGCCCTTGCGTTCGGCCTTGCTGACGTAATGCGGGTAGACGCTGCTTACCTTCATCGAGTAGATGCGGTGTCCGGCCATTTGCTGCCCCCTTGTCTGCGACTCAATCCTGCAGGCGGTTGCCCAGTCACTGACCGCATTATGCAGCCTGCCTATTGCTCCCTGTCCACCAGCCTTACAGCCAGCAGCAGCGCCTGCTCCCTGGTGGCGTTGGCTGCACCAAGCGCCTCCTCCTGGGGCGAGGCGGCCCGCGGCCGGAACTGGTTGTTGCCCGTGCCGGTGATGATGCCCCGGGAAGCCATGTAATAGACGCTCTCGCGCGCCCACGGCGATATCAGTTCATCGTCAGCGAACACTTCGGGTTGCTCGAAATCCAGTACGAAGTCAGCGTCGCCGGCCCAGGTCCAGCCTGGCAGGTTCACGCGCTTGAACACCCGCGTCAGGATGGTGGCCGCCTGCTCGCGGTTCAGCAGCTGGTCAGGAGCGAACTCGGTCTGCGAGATGCCAACAGCCAGTTCGGTGTTGAACGCCTTCAGCACCTCAGGGTCAGCGGTGTCCGTGAACGGGTTGTCCGCCACCGGAACGGCCGGTCTTCCGGTAAGCGACTCGTACACCCGCACCGCCACTGCGGCGAACTCGGCCCGGGTGATGGGGCCGGTCAGGTCAGCGCCCAGCAGGGCTGTCGGGATGAGGCCCAGCTCGAGCGCCCGTGCCAGCTCGGGTTCAGCCCAGGCCGAGGCGTTCGCCCAGCGCTGGTCCAGTTCCACTGAAACCTGGTAGTGCGACGGTCGCCTGAGCCAGGCTGCGGCGCGCCGGAACGTGACATCGAAATCCGCCTGGGCGTGCACGTACTCGTAGTGGCCGCCGTTCACACTGGAGTAGTCCTGCATCAGGTCCTGTTCAACCGGTGGGTTGGGACCGAAGGCACCAGAGGAGCTGATGCTGCTGGCGAACACCTGGGGGCTGACCGACCGGAGTGCCTGCCACAGTTCATTCACGCGCCCTATGGCGGCGTCGGTGAGCAAAATGACGGCCTTCTTGCCCGGCCGGTCCGCCAGTGCCAGGGTGGCGGTCAACAGGGCGGCCTCACCGGAACTGGAGCTGGTGCTGCGCGGGTCGTCATTGAGCGCCTGCAGCACCTGCAGCGGATCGCCTGAGAAGTTCCTTATCAGGAACGGACTGTCGAACGGCAGCAGGTTCACTTCCTCCACACCCGGCGAGATGTCGGCGGCGAAACGTGCCAGCGCCTGATAGATGATCGGGCGGGCCGAAGCCACGCTGCCGCTGGTATCCCAGCTGATCACGACCGACCGGGGTGGTTCGAAGATGCGCAGCCAGTACTCGCCCGGTTCCACGCTGCCGTCAGGCAGCACCTCGACCGCGTCCGCTCGGCCGGCGAGGCCGTACCGCTCGGACCAGAGCTCGAGGCCGCGGATCACACGGCGCCCGCGCTCCACCCGTGATGGTCCGGCGTCGACGCGCCG
>CAYPKV010000172.1:0-3321 GCA_964411415.1 uncultured bacterium | reverse complement strand
AGGATCGTGTCGAGCGGGTCCATGTCCTGGATCGACAGCATGAACACGGCGACGTCGAAGCTGGCGGCTTCGATCCCGGGCAGTTCCAGCAGCCGCCTTGAGTCGCCGTGCAGGAAACGGGCGGCTTTGGGGTTGTCGTTGCGGGCCGCCTGCACGAGCTTCGGCGAGTAATCAACGCCGGTGTAATGAGCACCGGTCTTCAGCACGGGGCGGGCCAGAACGCCGTGTCCGCAGCCGATGTCGATGAGCTGCTCACCACGTTGCGGGTCGGCCAGCTGCAGCACTGTCGGCAGCCCCACCCGGCGGTGGTATATGCTGCCGGATCTGCCGACCCAGCCGGTGTACCAGGTGGCTACCGGATCCCAGCTGGTGTTCTCCGGGGCCGCCTGACCGGCAGGTTCAGGCCGTGCCTGCTGCCGGGGCTGACGGCGCGGCTGGCGCCGGTCATGCGCCGGCTTCCTGGCGGCCGGCGGCTTCTTCCTGCGGGGGCCGTCAGCGGACACGTTTCTCCTGCGGGGCTGGCGCTGCGTTCATAGAGTGAGAGTATAAGGCGTCGGGACACCTTCGCCTGAATCAGGCAGTTATGCTGCTGGCGTCCCCGCCAGGGCTGGCAGGCAGCAACCGAAAGGAAGACCATTGATTCGACAGGATGAGTTGATGATGACGGGCCACCCGAAGGACGGACCTGGGCCCGGGGGGAAACGGGCTGGACCCGTCATCAATATTGATTGTGCAATTCAGCGCCGTACGGGATTCTTACTCAGCTGATGCGCGGCGGACCAGGGCCTGGTGGCGGTGGCCGAGGGCCGAGACCCGAACAGAAGAAACCTGAAACACCGATGACGTTCAGCGGCAGTCTGCGTGACCTGCGCAGGACCCTGGCGCTCGTCTGGGAAGCGAGCCCGCGTCAGCTCATCCTGCTGTCCAGCCTGAGCCTGCTGCTGGCGTTCGCCCCGGCAGTCTCACTGTGGATAAGCAAGCTGCTGCTCGACGCCGTAGCCGGAGCCATCGCCGGGGAGCTGGGCAGCAGCGCTGAAGCGTTCCGGCAGCTGCTCATACTGCTGGCGCTGCAGGTGGGTGTGAACGTGCTGCAGAGCGGCATATCGACGGTGCAGGGTGCGACGCGTGAACTGCTGGGCGATGCATTGCAGAACCGGATCAGCCTGCGCATCCTGACGAAGGCCGGTCAGCTGGAGCTGGCCCAGTTCGAAGACCCGGAGACGTACGACGCGCTGCAGAACGCTTACCGCGAGGTCGGCATGAGGCCGCTGCAGGTGTACACCCAGCTGATCACGCTCGTGCAGTCAGTCATCACGCTCGGTTCGGTGTCGGCGCTGATGTTCCAGCTCGGGCCGTTGGTCGTGCCACTCATCCTGCTTGGCACCATCCCCGGCGTCATCATCTCCGCGCGCTTCGGCACGGAGAACTACCGGATGCTGCGGCGTCAGGCCGCGGATTCACGTGTCCAGAACTACCTGGGTCGCCTGCTGACCGATGACACTGCGGTCAAGGAGATCCGGCTGTTCGATTTCGGTGCTTACCTGCTCAAGCGCTGGAACGACTACTACCTGCGTTTCCGCGCCCAGCTGGAGTCGCTGGTCCGGCGCCGCAGCAGCTGGGGCCTGGTCGGTTCGCTGTTCTCGACCGGCATGGTCGGTGGTGCCACGGTACTGGTGCTGCGCCGCGCTGCTGCGGGTGCGGTGACGGTCGGTGATTTCGGCCTGTTCATCCAGGGCATCTCGCAGCTGCAGGGTCAGTTCTCCAACCTGCTGTCCGGCTTCACGGGTGTTTACCAGAACCTGCTCTACATGCGGAACCTGTTCGAGTTCCTGGAACTGCCGGTAGCCGACCAGCAGGAGGGGGAGGAATGGACCGGGCGCATCGAATCGATCGAGTTCGCTGACGTGTCCTTCCGCTACCCGCTCATGGAACGCGATGTCCTCAAGGGCGTGTCGTTCCGGGTCAACCGCGGTCAGGCGCTCGCGCTTGTGGGAGCCAACGGCGCCGGCAAGACGACGATCGTCAAGCTGATGACCAGGCTTTACACGCCGACTGGGGGCCGGATCCTCATCAACGGCCAGGACGCTCAGCGGTTCAGCCCGGCCAGCCTGCGGCGCGAGATGAGCATCATCTTCCAGGACTTCGGCGAGTACCAGATGACGGTCCGTGAGAACATCGCCCTGGGTCTTCAGACCGAGGCGGGCCGCTCCGAGGAGCTGGAACGCGCCGCCGACCGCGCTGGAGCCCGTGAGTTCATCGAGGCGCTGCCGGGCAGCTACGAGAACATGCTGGGCCGCTGGTTCGAAGGGGGCCAGAACCTGTCCGGCGGCCAGTGGCAGCGGGTCGCCCTTGCCCGCCTGTACTACCGCGACGGTTCAGTGCTCATATTCGACGAGCCCACGGCGGCGCTGGATGCCAACGCTGAGTTCGAGGTCATCGAGAGCCTGCGCGCCCAGTCGCGTGACCGCATAACGGTGATCATCTCGCACCGTTTCAGCACCGTCCGCCTGGCGGACCACATCGTCGTGCTCGAAGACGGCGTCATCAGCGAAGCCGGCGCGCACGAGCAGCTGCTCGACCGGGACGGCACTTACGCGCAGATGTTCCGGCTGCAGGCCCGCGGCTACCAGTAAGCTCCGGGACAGGTCACTCAACAGCAGGCGGCGGACCGTGCAACACGGTCCGCCGCCTTTTTTCAGTTACTGTCAGCCGGGCTCAGTCGCCGGCAGGTTCTCCGGCCTGGGCCTTGAGGGCCTCACGCTTGGCCATGTAGGCCGCCGAGTCCCACGGCACGCGCTCGCGCTTGATGGTGGGGTCGGGGATCGGTACTGCCGACAGGAGCGCCTTGGTGTAGTCGTCCTTCGGCTGGCGGTAGATGGTGTGCGCATCGTTGACCTCGACCAGGTCGCCCTTGTACATGACGGCCACGCGGTCAGAGATGTCCTCGACGACCGCAAGGTCGTGCGAGATGAACAGCATCGTCAGGCCCAGACGCTCGCGCAGGTCCTTGATCAGGTCAAGCACGTCGCGGCGGATGGACACGTCGAGTGCCGAAACAGCTTCGTCAGCGACGATGAAGTCCGGCTCGACAGCCAGGGCGCGGGCGATGCCGACGCGCTGGCGCTGACCACCCGAGAACTCGTGCGGGTAACGGTTGACCCAGTTCGGGTCGAGCTGAACGAGTTCCAGCAGTTCCGCACCGCGGCGGTCACGTTCCTTGCGGCTGTTGAACAGCTTGTGGATGACCAGCGGTTCAGCCAGGATGTTGCCGATCGTCATGCGCGGGTTGAGGCTGGCATACGGGTCCTGGAAGACGATCTG
>CAYPKV010000171.1:0-3350 GCA_964411415.1 uncultured bacterium | reverse complement strand
GTCATCGACCGGCACACGGCAAGCCACTTCATGCCGTTCTTCGACCTGCACCGCACCGAATGGTCTGGCCGTCACGCCGACCTGCTCAGTGGTACCGAAAAACTCCCGCGGCTCGCCTGGACTCACGAGGCTGCCGGCACCGTAACAGCCGAGGCCGCGCGACTGACCGGCCTGGCCGCAGGTACGCCCGTCAACGCAGGGACCATCGATGTAATGGCCGATGCTGTCAGCGCGGGCGTCACGACGGCGGGCGAGCTGATGCTGACCTATGGCAGCTCGGTGTCGTTCATCCTGGTGCTTGATGAACCAAGGCCGGACTCCCGTGTGTGGATGACGGCCGGGGCGCTGCCCGGCACTTACGCCCTGTCAGCCGGCATGGCCACCAGCGGCTCGCTGACCCGCTGGTTCCGTGATGAACTCGCTGGCGATGCCAGTTTCGGTCAGCTGTTCGACGCCGCCGCCAGGGTGAACCCTGGCAGTGACGGCCTGTTGTTCCTGCCGTACATGAGCGGGGAGCGGACCCCGCTTCATGACCCGGCTGCCCGCGGTGTGATCGCCGGACTGTCGCTCAGCCACTCGCGGGATCACCTGTTCCGGGCGGCACTTGAGGGCGTGGCTTATGGAATCAGGCACAACCTGGAGGCCTTCCAGGAGATCGGTGCTCCGATCCGGCACATCACCTCTGTCGGTGGCGGTACAGCGGGCGGCACCTGGACCCAGATCGTCAGCGACGTAACCGGTTTAACGCAGAGCGTGCCGCAGCCGGCCCTGGGAGCGCCGATTGGAAGCGCGTTCATGGGTGGCGTTGCCGCCGGCGTACTGCAGCTGCCTGACCTGACCAGCTGGCGATCCCCGACTGTGCCGGTGAAGCCGGATACGCGCCACTGTGACACCTACGACCGTGGTTACGCTGCGTTCCGTCAGCTGTACCGGGACTCTGCGGAAGTCGTACACCGACTCGCAGCCGAGGGGCGGGCGTCATGAACGTTATGGGGCAGCTTGCAACGGAACTCATCCACACCGCCGACCTGCCGGGAAGGGCCGCTGAGCTGTTCGGCTCGGAACTGCTGGCCGCTGTTAAGTCGCGAAGACGCTTCAACGTTGCGCTGTCAGGTGGGTCTACCCCGCTGCCTCTGTACTCGAGGCTCGCCCAGCTGACGGAACTGCCGTGGGAGCGGGTGCATGTCTTCTGGGGCGATGAACGTTTCGTGCCGCACGACCACCCTGACAGCAACTACCGTAATGCCAGGATCCGCTTCCTCGATCTCGTACCGGTAGCGGCGGCGAACATCCACCCATGGCCCGCGCCCCGGTCCGGACTGACTCTGGAACAGGCGGCTGCAGAGTACGCGGCGCAACTGGTGCAGGAGCTTGGCGAGGTACCGGTCTTCGACCTGATGCTGCTGGGTCTGGGTGCTGACGCGCATACCGCCAGCCTGTATCCGAACGACCCGGCGATACTCCAGAACGGCCTGACTGCCACGGCACACCCGCCGGGCATCGAACATCCCCGCCTCACGCTCACGCCACGGGCGCTGAGCAGCAGCAGGACCGTCGCGTTCCTGGTATCCGGGGAGCACAAACTCGAGGCGCTGCAGGGAACCTTCGCCTCCCCGGAGCCTGAACCTGCCTTCCCGGCGCGTTACGTGACTTCGCTGGAGCGGCGGTTGGTACTTACTGACCTGGTGCCCAGCACTGCCGCTGACGACTGACCAGTGTCCTCAGCAAATGCCGCACTGTGCGCAGTATTGCTCAAATAATTTACAGACAGTTCGTGACTATGCTGCCGGTGGAGGAAAAAACATGTCAGATTCACCGATGCGAGCGGCCAACCGGCCGCGAGTAATCACACAGTTGTCTGTCCTGGTCCTGCTGGCGCTGCTCCTGGCAGCGTGCAACCGTGGTGGCACCAACGTGCCCCCTGTCGGGGATGACCACTCCACGGGGTCGGTCCAGGTTCGTGACTACACACGTTCTGGTGACACAGTCACGATCTCGGCTCCGGCTGCCGGTGGCATGGAATGGATCCAGGTTGGCAGTGGCACCGTCAGTGCCAGCGGCCTGTTCAGCTGGGAGCTGCAGGTGCCTTCGGCCGCTGCGCTGCACAGCTGGGAAGATTCGTTCTTCTTCTCAGCGACCACGCCCAGTGACCTGGCGGTCCGGCTTGCCTTCGCAGATCATTTCGACGTTGATGATGTTACTGACGGCCAACTGCTCCTGAGCTACTCGGAGTACCCGGGCATGCCTGAGGTGGGCACGGTGCACGGCTTCCTCGTCTATGCCGACCGGACCGCCACCTTCACGTTCGCGGACACTGAATCCGGTCATACGGCCACAGTGACCCTGCAGGCGGGCTGGAACATCTTCGTCATGGACTACCTGACGATCGAGGAAGGAATGCCCTTCCAGTCGGACGTGCTGTTGCGTACAGGTACGCCCGAAGACCTGTTCTTCTTCTACCAGGTGCCAATGCCGGGCTGAACTGAAAGGTCTCAGCGTGGCTGGGCGATCTTTACATCCGTGTGACTGAAGTCAACACCCACGAGGAGCCATGGATCATCACCTCAGGACGTGACAGCGAACAAAGGGCCTCGTTAACGTCTCAGTGCAAATGCGCAACTGGGCGAAACACATGCTGAAACGCCACCGAAACGCAGCAACCGCCATCCTTGCTTATGTCGTCAGTTCGACCTGGCCGGCGTCCCCGCAAGTCAGCGGGGGCCCTGGACAACTGAAGCGAGGAGAAAACTATGCATCAATTGCGAGCAAATTGCGCAAAGTTCAAGTCTGTGCTGCTGGGATCGCTCCTGCTGGTACTGCTTGCGGCCTGTGGCGGTACCGCTCCGCAGACGGTCCAGACTGAGAAGCCTGGAGAGTTCGCCATCACTGCTCTGGCAGCATTCTGCATCGACACGACAGGTGCCGGTGTGCGCGTGGAATGGTCCGGATCGGAGCGTGCAGACGGGTACGTCGTGCTGCGCGATGGTACCGAGCTGATGTCGCTGGGAGCGGGGGCGCGGCTTTACAACGACCTCGACGGCGTCAGTACGGGTGCGACCGTCAGTTATGTTCTGCAGGCTGTCAACCCCGGTGGGGTCACGGTCACTGAAGCGGTCTCCATGACGGTGCCGGCTGACCTTTGTGACGTCGAGACCGTCGATCCCGTTGATCCCATCGAACCTCCCGTGCCACCGGCTGCGGTCACTGACTTCAGCGCGAGCGTCCAGTGCAGTCCGCTCACCGGAGTGCAGCTGACCTGGACCGCGGTGGCCGGTGCGACGTCGTACGTGCTGGAACGCGACTACGTGATGGTCGCAGAGCTTGAAGCTGAGGCTGTAGGCTTCCTCGAT
>CAYPKV010000170.1:0-3381 GCA_964411415.1 uncultured bacterium | reverse complement strand
CCCGCCTGCTCTACGGCGGCCGGGTGTCGATCGCGGTCGGCCTGTCAGCGATGTTCGCTGCCATCGTCATCGGCACGCTTCTGGGGGCGCTCGCAGGTTACCTGGGCGGCTGGGCTGATTCCATCATCAGCCGCTTCATCGACGGGTTCCTGAGCATCCCCATGTTCTTCTTCCTGCTCACCGCCCTGTCGATCTTCGGCTCGTCCCTGTCGATCCTCATCATCGCGATCGCCCTGACCAACTGGATGCAGGTCGCAAGGATCGTGCGCGGCGAAGTGCTGGCGAACACCCAGAAGCAGTTCGTGGAGAGCGCGACAGCACTGGGCCTGACCCGCATGAAGACGCTGTTCCGGCACGTCCTGCCCCAGTCCGTACCGTCGATAATCGTAGCCGCGACGCTCGGCGTCGCTTACGCGATCCTCACCGAATCGGCCCTGAGCTACCTGGGCATCGGGGTACGTCCGCCGACACCGTCGTGGGGCAACATGCTCGCTGACGCGCGCGGTTACATCTGGCAGTCGCCACTGCTGACCGTGTGGCCCGGCATGCTCATCTTCGCCAGCGTGCTGGCTTTCAACTCACTCGGCGACTCGCTTCGCGACGCCACAGACCCCACCTGAATGATCGGAGAAACTCAAATGCGCATCTGCTTCCTTGGAAACGACGAACGCCTGGAGTACATGAGGTCACACGCCGCACCGGGCGTCGAGCTCGACAACCTGGCTGACTTCACCGGCACCAAAGCCCGTCCTGTCAGCGTGGAGTCACGCATGGATGAACTCGAGCTGGCCTACTGGTACATAGAGAGGGCCATCGAGGCCGAGCAACGCGGCTTCGACGCCGTCATAACCGGCTGCTTCGGCGACCCGGGCGTCGACGCCGCACGCGAACGCGTCCGCATCCCGGTGATCGCCCCGGGCGAGACCGCGCTGCTCACCGCGCGCATGCTGGCGCATCACTTCAGCATCGTCACGCCGTTGCAGGGCACCCTGCCGTTGGCCCGCGAACAGGTAACGAAGCTGGGCCTGAACAACTCCGTCGCCTCCATCCGTTCGTTCGGCGCGCCCATCGAGGAGATCCGCAGCCGAGATCCGCAGATGGTGACCCGCCTGCTGGAACTGTGCCGTCAGCTCATCGAAGACGACGGTGCTGAGCTGATCGTGTTCGGTTGCGCCAGCATGTCACTGCTGCTTGACGAGATCGCCGGTCAGATCCCGGTACCCGTCATCAACTCGGTGCGACTCTCCCTCAAGGCTGCCGAGATGCTGGTCGGTGCCGGCCTGACCCACAGCCCCGTGACTTTCCCCGTCCCGGCGAAACTGATCCGCGCTCAGGCCCAGTGACACAGATTCGCGCTGTACACGCGAGGGTCGTCTCGCTCGACAACACGACCCTCGCCACCAGCTACGGCCGCGGCCGGACGCGCCGGGAGCACCTGTTCGTGGCGGTTGAGTCGGCCGATGGCGTTACCGGCACGGCGGAAGGCTCCCCCCTGCCTCACTTCAGCGGCGAGCGGGCCCAGGAGATGAAACAGGTGGTGGACGCAGTTCTGGGACCGGCTCTCATCGGTCTTGATCTGTTCAACCTGGAAGCCATCGAACGAACGCTCGCTGCTGCCATCGCGCATCATCAGGCCAGCAAGTCAGCCCTCGTCAACGCCACATACGACCTGCAGGGCAAGCTGCTGTCCGCGCCTGCAGCGCGCCTGCTGGGCGGACAGCTGCGCGACACCGTCCCGCTGGCCGGTGCAATCGGCATCGAGGATGAAGCTGTGGTGCTGGAGCGCGCCCGCAAACTGTTCGCTGGCGGCATCCGCACCTTCAAGTTCAAGATCGGTGGGGACGTGCGCCGCGACCTGGCCGCCCTGTCGGCAGTTCGTGAAGAGTTCGGCCACGAGGTTGAGCTGCGTGCAGACGCGAACGGTGGCTACACCCTGGCTGAAGCGCGCCGGTTCCTGAGTGGAGCCGGGCATCTGTCACTGCAGTACCTGGAACAGCCACTGCCCGGCCATGACCTGAGCGGACTGGCCCGCCTGCGTGCCAGCACGCTGGTACCCATCGCCGTTGACGAAAGCCTGTTCGGCCTGAACGACGCGATTGAGATAGTCAAGCATGAAGCTGCTGACGTGTTCGTGATCAAGCTGATCAAGCTCGGCGGCCTGTACAACGCACGAAAGGTAGCCTCGGTGGCGGAAGCTGCCGGCATCACCTGTGTGTGCGTGAGTCCTTACGAGACCGACCTTGGTGGCAGCGCCAACGTGCACCTGGCCGCTTCCAGCAGTGCCTTCCGCTACGCCGCGGAACTCGGCACTGGTGTGACCGAAGTACGGGTCGAGGGCATGAACCGCCTGACTGCTTCCGGCGGTTCCGTGGAAGTGCCGTCTGCAGCCGGCCTGGGCGTTTCGCTGCCCGAAGGGTTCTTTGCCGGAGCCTGACGGGCAGCTACAGGCGATAATGGGACCGGACAATGAGTAAGTACGTGCCTGTATACAAGCAGCTGCGGGAGATGCTGCGCACCCAGATCGAAACCGGCCAGTTGCCTGTCGGCACCACGCTGCCTCCGGAGGTAGAGCTGGCCGGCACTTTCGGCGTCAGCCGCGCCACGATGCGCAACGCGATCCTCGACCTGGTGGAGGATGGCCTGATCAAACGCAAGCCGGGCGCAGGCACGGTGGTCATAAGGAGCAGACCCGAAGAGCATCGCTCGTACTTCCGGGGCCTGACCGAAGACCTGCGCCGCCGGGGCATCAGTTCCAGCGCCTCGGTACTGAGTGCTGAAGTCACGCGGCCGAACGACGCGATCGCAGACCACCTGAAGCTGACCCGCGGCGAGTCGGCGCTGAGGCTCACGAGGCTGCGCAGCATCGCCGGCGGCGTTCCCCTGGCCCTGCTGCACTCGTACGTGCCGGAATGGGTGGGCATAAAGGTCGATGATGACTTCACCAGGCCGCTCTACGAGCTGGTCGAGAGCGTCGGCAAACTGCACATCATCTACGGGCACGACGTCATCGGAGCTTCGGCTGCCACGCCTGAGCAGGCGGAGCTGCTGGATGTTGCCGTCGGCGCTCCGCTGCTGAGCATCCGCCGGACCACCTTCGTTGAGCATGAACGGCCGGTCGAGTACGTGCAGGCGTACCTGCGTAACGACCTGTACGAGTATCACGCCGTTCTGCCCCGCGAGACCGGCCGCTGAAGTTTGCTTTAACCCGGGTAATATTGACAGAGCGCCTTTTACCCGGGTAATATCCCGGCATGGAATCAATCAAAACCTACACAGCTTTCGCAGATGACACGCTGGTCGCCAGCGGCGAACTCGCCGCCGTCCGGAGCGCGGTCCGAACCCGCTTCACCGAGAAACCTGAAGAACACATCCTGATCTTTG
>CAYPKV010000169.1:0-3408 GCA_964411415.1 uncultured bacterium | reverse complement strand
CAGGCGATTGTTGCGGCCGCCACCGCCGAGGGTGCCGAACTGAAGCCGGTTGAGGATTTCGAAGCGATTCCCGGCTTCGGAGTGGAAGCCCGAGTTGACGGCCGGCTGGTACAGGCTGGGGCCGACCGGTTCATGCAGCGCATCGGTGTTGACGTGAGTGCGTTCGACGCTGAGTCTGGCCGGCTGGCTGATGAAGGCAAGACGCCGCTTTACGCTGCGGTTAACGGGGCTCTCGCAGCCGTCATTGCCGTGGCTGACCCCATCAAGGAATCAACTCCGCAGGCGATCAGGTCCCTGCAGGCTCTCGGTCTGCAGGTGGTGATGATCACCGGTGACAACCGCAGGACTGCCCAGGCGATCGCCCGGACTCTCGGCATTGATGAAGTCCTGGCGGAGGTGTTGCCGGACGGCAAGGTTGAAGCAGTCAAGTCACTGCAGGCGCAGGGCAGCAAGGTGGCGTTCGTGGGTGACGGCATCAATGACGCACCCGCCCTCGCTCAGGCTGACGTTGGCCTGGCCATCGGCACTGGGACCGACATCGCGATTGAGAGTGCGGATGTGGTGCTCATGTCCGGTGACCTGCGCGGTATCACCAACGCCCTGGCCCTGTCCCGGAAGTCGATTACCAACATCAGGCAGAACCTGTTCTGGGCGTTCATTTACAACACCCTGCTCATACCGGTTGCCGCTGGAGTGCTGTACCCCGCGTTCGGCATTCTGCTGAGTCCGATCCTTGCGGCTGCGGCGATGGGACTTTCAAGCATTTTCGTTCTTACCAATGCCCTGAGGTTGCGTAACTTCAAGCCGCCAATGAGCAATGCCGTCAGTCAGCAGCAGGTGAGTCCGCCGCGTCTGGCCACAGTTACCTCCGGTCACGACGCATGAATTTAACCGCCCGTCCGCAGCAGTCAGTCAATCAGGAGGCCCCATGACCGAGCCGAAGCATGATCACCACCATCACCATGACCACAGTGCCCCCGATAAGGAAGCATGGACTGAGGTGGTGGAGGAAGAACCGAGTGTTCGCCACGCTGAGCATGACGCGCAACTGAAAGCCGATGGTCACACCGATCACGGTGGGCATGACGCTCATGGTCATGGCGGTCACGGTGACCATGACAAGCACGCCGGGCACTCGCCGGACATGTTCCGTGACAAGTTCTGGTTCTCGCTTGTCCTGACGCTGCCGATTCTGTATTTCAGCGAGCAGATTCAGATCTGGTTTAACTACCAGGCAGTCTCGTTCACCGGTTCTGAGTGGGTGAACCCGGTGCTGGGCACGGCGGTGTTCATCTACGGCGGACTGGTGTTCCTCCAGGGTGCCAGGCACGAGATTGCTGCCAGGCGGCCGGGCATGATGACACTTATCAGCCTGGCGATTACTGTCGCGTACGTGTACAGCATGGCTGTGGCGTTCGGCTTGCCCGGAATGTCGTTCTTCTGGGAGCTTGCCACCCTGATCGTGATCATGTTGCTGGGGCACTGGCTGGAGATGGCGAGTGTTCAGGGTGCTTCGAACGCACTGCAGAACCTGGCCTCACTCATCCCCAACGTCGCGCACCGCATCACAGGCGGAACGATCGAGGATGTTCCCGTTTCCGAGTTGCAGCATGGTGACCACGTCCTGGTGAGACCGGGCGAGCAGCTGGCGGCTGACGGTTTGGTCATCGACGGGCGCAGCAGCGTGAATGAGGCGTTCCTGACCGGTGAGTCCAGGCCGGTACCCAAGGAAGAAGGCAGCGAAGTGGTGGCGGGTGCTGTGAACGGTGAGGGGGCCCTCACGGTTGAAGTATCAAGAACGGGTGGTGAAACCACGCTGTCGCAGATTCAGCGGCTGGTTGAGGAGGCGCAGGCTTCCCGCAGTCGCTTCCAGAACCTGGCTGATCGTGCTGCCGGCTGGCTGTTCTACATTGCCGTCGCCGTGGGCATCGTTACCTTCATTGCCTGGCTCGCCACAACAGGTGATCTGCAGCAGGCCATCACCCGTACGGTGACGGTGCTGATCATTGCCTGTCCGCATGCGCTGGGTCTTGCAATTCCCCTGGTAATCGTCAACGCTACTGCCATGAGTGCCAGTAACGGAATCCTGGTTCGTAACCGTGAAGCGTTCGAGCGTGCCCGCAACATCGGCATCGTCGCTTTTGACAAGACCGGTACTCTCACTGAAGGCAAGTTCGGCGTTAACGCCCTTCACACCAGCGGCCTGGCTGAGGACGAAGCCCTGGCGATCATGGCGACGCTGGAGATGCGCAGTGAGCATCCGCTGGCTGCTGCCATCGTGAGCGAAGCCCGTGACCGCAACCTTGATTTGCCTGACTCCCGTGATTTCGAAGTGGTTGCAGGCAAGGGCGTGCGCGGCACTGTTGACGGCGTTACGTACAGCGTCGGCAGGCCAGAATGGATCAGCGAGGAGAACCTTGACTACCCCGGTGAGCTTCAGGCTGCCCTTGAGGAGGCTGAAGCAAGGGGGGAGAGTGCAATCGTTCTGATGAACCAGGAAAGCGCACTGGCTGTTGTGGGCCTGGCTGACCGCGTGCGCGAGAGCGCCCGCGCCACCATCCGCGGCCTCAAGGCCGCCGGCATTGAGCCGGTCATGATCACCGGTGACGCCGAAGCCGTGGCAGCCACTGTGGCCCGTGAGCTTGGCATCGAGCGGTACTACGCACGCGTCCTGCCCGGCGAAAAGGCCGTCAAGGTCAGGGAGCTGCAGCAGACTGCGCCGACAGCCTTCGTTGGTGATGGCATCAATGACGCCCCCGCGCTGCTGGAAGCTGACCTTGGTATTGCCATCGGTGCTGGTACCAACGTTGCCATCGAATCAGCGGATCTGGTGCTGGTGGAGAACGACCCCGTTGATGTGCTGGCAGCTCTCAGGCTTTCGCGGGCCAGTTACCGCAAGATGATGCAGAACCTTGCGTGGGCTACCGGCTACAACGCCCTCGCGATTCCGCTCGCAGCGGGTGTGCTCGCCTGGGCAGGTTTCCTGCTTTCGCCGGCCGTGGGCGCCGTGCTCATGAGTACTTCCACAATTGTGGTTGCCATCAACGCGATGCTGCTGCGCAGAACCAACCTTACTGGTACATAAGCAACCTCGTGCGCTGTTTCCGGCCCGGGTGCATGAGCGCCCGGGCTTACGGATTTCGGCAAGGACCAAATCAGTTGCGCCAAGGCGACCATTTGTAGCAGGTACGCCGAAAGAAAATTTAATACCGACTACCAGACGGGATGTGAAGGAAATCATGAGCATTTCAATAACGGAAGCAGCGGGTGCCGGATTCTCCGGTAAAACACTGAAGTCGTCAGGGCTCGCTCCGCTGCGAGTTGCACTGCTGCTTGGAGTTGCCCTGCTGCTGGCCGGCTGGGTCTCTGCGCAGCACGGACCCGTCGTCTACGCAATCATCCATGAAC
>CAYPKV010000168.1:0-3413 GCA_964411415.1 uncultured bacterium | reverse complement strand
ACCAAGTCGTTCACGTCGCTGGCGATCATGCAGCTGGCCGACGAAGGCAAACTCAGCGTCGACGACCCCGTCGCCGACTACCTGACGAACTTCACCCGCTCTGGCGACACCGACCTGACGGGCATCACCCTGCACCACCTGCTCAGCAACAGCAGCGGCCTGCCGCCCCTGCCGTTCCTGCGCGGTGCGCTGCACGACTCCGTCCGTGACGATCCAAACCGGGAGCTGATGGGCCTTGACCTGGACCAGTACGTGCCGCCGATCGCCACGACGGACGAGCTGGTCGAAGCGATGCTCGCCTCGGAACTGCGCCTGCTGCGCAGGCCCGGGGTGCTGTTCAGTTACTCGAACGAAGGCTTCGCGATGCTGGGCCGCATCGTCGAGCTGGTGAGCGGGCAGCGGTACGAGGACTACGTGTACTCCAACATCCTGAACCCGCTCGACATGGACCGCAGCTCGTTCGGCGAGAAGGACCAGGACGACGTCACCGAGCTGTACAGCTACATCGGAGGCTTCGAGCGCGTGGAAGCCACCCCCGGCTGGTGGAAGGCGCCTTCGATGACGGCGGCCGGCTTCCTGCGCTCCACGACCGGCGACATGGCGCGCTACGGCCAGGTTTACCTGGGCAACACCGACCTGATCTCACCGGACAGCCTGGCCCGCATGACCCACCCGCACATCCAGACGAGCGTGCAGCGCTGGTACGGTTACGGACTCATGATCCAGCCTGATTACCACGGCCGCAAGATGGTCGAGCACGGCGGCAACATCAAGGGTGTCGCCGCTTACCTGACGATGTTCCCGGAAGAGCAGCTCGTCAGCGTCGCCCTCACCAACATCACCGGTGGCCCCGTGGCTGACATGGCGCTCGCCGGCCTGAACGTGCCGCTTGGCCTGCCGCTCCACACCGAGCGTGAGGTGTACACACCCGTGAACCTGGCTGAGGCGCAGCTGCGCAAGTTCTGCGGCCTGTACCGTTCCGCGGAGAACTCCGAGGTGGAGATAAGCCTGGAAGACGGCCAGCTCCAGGCTGACCTGCGCCAGACGAAACTGCGTGCCACCCCGGTCGCCCGGGATTCTCTGCTCGTGAACCTGAACGGCGCCAACACCGTCATGCGCTTCCTCGAAGAGGACGCCAGCGGCTTCCCCGCCGTGTTCTTCGGGTTCCGGGTGCTGGAGAAGGCCGGCTGACTGAGCCGGTCGCATTCTGTGCGTGAGTTCCCCCGGGGGCGGACCGTCTTCACTGGTCCGCCCCCGGGTTTTGTCCGGGTATCATCGCCCCATGAAGCTCATCGACTTCGACCTGGAACCGGGCCAGATCAACCGGGTTCTCTTCGACTACAGCGACGTAAGCACCCGGGTTGTGAAGATCGGCAGCGTCCGCTTCGAGCCCGGTCAGCGCCTGCCCGTCCAGGGCACCGGCAGTCATGCCGAGGACGAACTGTCCTACATCATCAGCGGCAGCCTGAGCGGTGAAAGCGGCGGCGAAGCGTTCAGCATCGGTGGCGGGGACCTGACGCTGATCCCGGCGGGTGAGGAGCACTGGGCTGAAGCCGGCCCGGACGGGGCGGACATTCTCTACGTGATGATCGAGGCGCGCCCGGAGCGCTGATTTCACAGCTGCTGGGTACGAGTCCGCCCACGGCCTGTCAGTCAGGCCGCGGGCGGACTCGTACCGGTGTCCCGAACTGGCGGGACGTGAGAGTTCAGATCAGTCCAGCCAGACCTCAGACAGGCTCAGGTAGCTGGTGTTCGGGAAGTGCAGGTAGCCGTGCACGTTGTCACGGTGTGCCACGTACTGCGTGCTGTGGAACAGGAACACGTGCGGGGCCATCTCGAAGATGCGCTCCTGCGCCCGGGCGTAGACTTCGCGGCGCTCCTCGATGTCGCTCACCTGACGGCCCTGCTCAAGCAGCTCGTCCAGGACGGGGTCGCTGAACTGGCTGAGGTTGCCACCGTTACCGGTGTAGAAGACGTTGAACAGGAAGTCATCAGGATCGGACTGGCCGGACTCACCCAGGATGGTCGCGGTGAAATCGCCAGCGAGCGCCTTGGGCAGGTACACGGTCCAGTCTTCGGCGACGATGTTGGCGGTGATGCCGACTGCTGCCAGGTCAGCCTGGATCAGCTCGGCTGGCGTGCGCAGGAAGTCGTAAGTGCTGGTGACGTACAGGTCGAACTCGAAGCCGTCAGCGTAGCCGGCTTCGGCGAGCAGCTCACGGGCACGTTCGACGTCACGGCCGATGTACGGGCTCGTGTCGATTCCGTAGAAGTTCTCAGCCGGGATGGTCGTGCCGGTGGCGACGACGCCGCCGGTGCCGAACAGAGCGACGTCGACGATCGCCTGTTCATCGATCGCGTGGGACACGGCCTGGCGCACCAGGACGTTATCGAACGGCGCGTGGGTGGCGTTCATGTAAAGGGTACGGAAGTTCGAGGCGATGCCGCCGACGAGTTCGATGGCCGGGTCAAGCGCCAGGATGTCGATGTCCGGTGCGGGCACGTACTCGATCCAGTCGACACTGCCGGTCTGGATGGCGGTCGTGCGCGAGGTCGGATCGGGGTAGAAGATGATCTGGATGCCATCGAGGTAAGGCAGCTGGTTGCCGGCCGCATCCGTGCGCCAGTAATCGTCGTTGCGTTCGAGCACCATGCTGGTCTGCGGCAGGTACTCCACGAAGCGGAACGGACCGGTGCCGACCACGGTGTTCTGCAGGTCACCCTCGGCCTCGACCACGTGCTGCGGGACGATGACGTTGAGTGAGCTGCCCAGCTTCGACAGCAGCGGTGCGAACGGCTGGGTCAGGTTGAAGACCACCGTCAGGTCATCGACCACGTCGATCGATTCGACCACGCCGAAGTCATCGCTGCGGGGTGAAGCGATGGCAGGATCTTTGATGCGGTTGATGGAGAAAGCCACGTCCGAGGCGGTAAGCGGTGAACCGTCGTGGAAAGTGACACCGGGCCGGAGGTGGAACGTCCAGGCCAGGCCGTCCTCACTCGTCTCCCACGATTCGGCCAGGGCCGGCAGGACCTGCAGGCTGGAATCGAAGCGTACCAGGCCTTCGTAGGTGTTCTCGAGCATGTTGCGGGTCGAGGTGGCGTTGGTGATGTGCGGGTCCAGGCCTACCGGGTCCGTCTGGAACCCGGCGCGGAGCACGCCACCGTACTCCTGGGCAGCGGCCGAAGCCAGCAGCAGCAACGAAGAGAGCAGAACCGTGAAGCGCATCAATTACCTCCCAGTCGATGAAAAGTCATCGTGAAAAAGAGAATACACCGCCGTCAGTTCAACGTCAGGCGGCCTGCTGTTGTCCACTTGCCCGGGCAGCGACACTGCGCACGCGCGGGTCGAGCGCGTCACGCATCCCGTCGCCCAGCAGGTTCAGGCCCAGCACCGCGAGCATGATCGCCAG
>CAYPKV010000167.1:0-3593 GCA_964411415.1 uncultured bacterium | reverse complement strand
GCTGCTGGCCTTCGACGCACCGGTCATCGCCAGCGGATCTGCCCGCAACGGCACGTTCTTCGCGCAGTGGGCCGCCATCGCCGACGAGCGTGGCGTCACCAACGCCTGGGCAGCTGGCAACGTCGACCTCGAGGCCGCCTGGGCTGTCGAACCTGACCTGATCGTCATCTCGACCACTGGTGCTGATTCGGCCCTGGCACAGCGCGCCGGGCTGGAGCAGGTCGCCCCGGTAATCGTCGGCGACTTCGTTGCAGAGCCCGTCCTCGCCAACCTGCCGTCGGTCCAGGCCGGCCAGGTGTACGGCCTCGGCGCCAACTCGTTCCGCATCGACTACTACAGCTCACTCGAGATCATCGAAGACCTCACGGTCAAGTTCGGTAACTGACCGAGCCAACCGGGGACCGAGGAGTCCCCCAGGCAATACCGTGACCTCTGTATGTACAACAGGTCGTCATCGCCTGTGCAGCTGGGGCCTTGTCGCCGCAGCTGCGCTGCTTGCCGTTCTGGTGCTGTTCGGCATCCTGGTCGGCAGCTGCCTCGGTGTAGCGGGCGCGATGATGCTGGCGCTGACCCGCAACCCGCTTGCTGAACCGGGCATCCTGGGCGTCAACGCCGGCGCGGCCGTGGCGATCTCCATGGCCATCGCCTTCTTCGGCGTCAGCAGCGTGCTGGGTTACATGTGGTTCGGCATGGCCGGCGCGGCAGTGGCCGGCATCAGCGTCTACCTGCTCGGCGGCCTGCGCACCGGCACCAACCCGGTCCAGAAGCCGTCGGGCCAGCCGCCGGTGAACTTGTTGGCCAGCAGCACCGGCCGCAGGTCCGCGTGGCTACGGTGCAGGAAGGTGGTGGCCGGGCCCTCCAGCAGGGGAGTGCCGCTCTGCGCGACCTCGGCCCAGAACGCGTCAAGAACGCTGGGAGCCGCTGCTGAGCGCAGGTCGGCTGCCAGGCGCGTGATGCGCGGCGAGGTCAGACGCGGCAGTTCGCCGCTGCGCGGGTGCTGGGGCGGGACGGTCAGTGCGCCTGTCGGCGGAATGGGCAGGCTGGTCACCTGTTCAGTTCAGGACGGTGGTCAGAAAGGCGGTTCACTGGTGTACATCGTCAGGCCGGGCCCACTCGTCGGTGCCGGTCGATATCTCGTGGGCCATGTCAGTCAGGAAGCGGATCACCGTCTCGCGTTCCTCGGCTGTGAGCCGGGCTGCTGCGTGGAATCGGCGCGCCTGCTGACGGCCCACCGTGTTCAGGGCAGCTTCGTGGGTCGTGGCGGTTATCTCGATAGCCAGGGCCCGCCGGTCGGTGGGGTGCGGTGAGCGGGTGATGTGCCCGCCCTGTTCCAGGCGGTCCAGCATCTTGGTTACCGAAGCAGTCGATATGTCCAGATGGACCGCCAGCTGTCCCGGAGTGGTGATCTCGCCGGTGTTCTGCGCAGCGATCAGGTAGTGCAGTGCGCGCATGTCGGTCTGGTTCAGCTTCATGTAACGCAGCGAGGCCTCGGTAAGCCGGTTCTCAGCCTCGCGCAGCTGGCCGAGCGCCCCCATGAGCCGGCCGATCTGACGGATGTCCTCGGGACCCATGCCGGAACGGTCGATGAGCCGGCTCTGCGGGTCGCTGGACTCGAGGTCGTAGATGTTCTTGAAGCCCGGCATGAGCCTGTCTGCCATTCAGCTACTTTACACGAATCAAGCTGCGTGCTAGGTTACTTGCTAGCCAAACTAGTTAATGTAGTTGGCGGGAGGCGTTGAAGTGACACAAACTGCGAACAAGACACATAAACCGCGCAACTGGGCGCGCATCCTGATGCCGGCACTGCTCATCCTTGTCTGGCTGACAGCCTCAGGAATCGGCGGACCGTACTTCGGGCGGGTCGGTGAAGTGTCTTCGAACGACGCCACCGCCTACCTGCCCAACTCCGCCGACGCCACCCAGGTGCAGCGCCTGCTGGGTGAGTTCAACGGTGCTGAAGCCATCCCCGCCATCATCGTTTTCGAAGGAGAAGAGGCGCTCAGTGCCGAACAGCGCGCAGAACTCGGTGAGGCGGTTGCCGCCCTCAGCGGCATCGACGGTGTCGGTGAGGACATGTCGCCCGTCATCCCCTCCCAGGACGGCATTGCTGCCCAGGCGTTCGCGTTCGTCGATGCCGGCAGCGAGGCCGCAGCCACCGTCGCGGCCATGCGTAACGAACTTCAGGCGGACCTTCCGGACGGTGTGAGCGCCTACATCACAGGCCCGGCCGGATTCATCGCTGACCTGACTGCCGGCTTCACCGGCATCGACGGCCTGCTCCTGGCGGTCGCCCTGGCCGTCGTCTTCGTCATCCTGCTGTTCGTGTACCGCTCCCTGCTCCTGCCTGTAGCGGTGCTGACAACCAGCCTTGCCGCGCTGACCGTCTCGCTCCTCACCGTCTGGTGGCTGGCGAAGTACGAGGTCCTGCTGCTCAGCGGCCAGACCCAGGGCATCCTGTTCATCCTTGTCATCGGCGCCGCCACCGACTACTCGCTGCTGTTCGTCGCCCGCTACCGCGAAGCACTGCGGGTGGAGAACGACAACTGGGCAGCTGCCCGCACCGCGCTGCGTGGTTCAGTCGAACCGATCGTCGCGTCAGGCAGCACAGTCATCGCGGGACTGATGTGCCTGCTGCTCAGCGACCTTAAGTCCAACAGCACGCTCGGCCCGGTCGCTTCCATCGGCATCGTGTTCGCGATGCTGAGCGCCCTGACCCTGCTGCCCGCCATCCTGACCCTCATGGGCCGGGCGGCCTTCTGGCCCCGCCGCCCCAGTTTCGAACCGGAAGTGGTCGCGGCCGAGCAGGGGATGCCCCAGAAAGGCATCTGGCTGTGGATCGCCCGCCGCATCCCGCGCAACCCACGCGCCATCTGGGTCATCACCACCATCGTCCTGGCGGCCGGTGCACTGGGCGTGACCCAGCTGGACGCCAGCGGCGTTCCGCAGTCCGAACTGGTCCTCGGCGCGTCAGAAGCGCGGGATGGCCAGCGCGTCCTGGGCAAGCACTTCCCCGGTGGCTCGGGCAGCCCGATGATGGTCGTCATCGCCGAAGACAGCATGCAGGCTGCCGCTGACGTGCTGCTGGACCACCCGTTCGTCGCGAGCGTGGCCGTGGTCTCGGCTGACAGTGCGAGCGGCACAGCCACCGTCACCCTCGACGGCATCCGCGTCTTCGGCGCACCCGGCACGCCAGTCCCGCAGCCGACCACCGTCGACGGTGCGGTGCTGCTGCAGGCCACCCTGAACGGGGCAGCTGATTCCGACGAGGCCATGAGCGCCGTCCGTGAACTGCGCGATCAGCTGCACGGGCTCAGCGACACCGCCCTGGTCGGCGGCGTCACAGCCACTGCCATCGACACCAACGACGCCTCGATCCGCGACCGCAACCTGATCATCCCGATCGTCCTTGCCGTGATCGTACTCATCCTGATGCTGCTCCTGCGCTCCATGCTGGCGCCGGTACTGCTCATCGCCACGACAGTGCTGTCGTTCGGGACCGCGCTCGGCGTCGCGGCTCTGGTGTTCAACAACCTGTTAGGCTTCCCCGGCGCCGATCCGGCTGGGTCACCACCGCCTCTACAGCAAAGCCCCCA
>CAYPKV010000166.1:0-3609 GCA_964411415.1 uncultured bacterium | reverse complement strand
GCACAAAAGGCAAGAGGGACTCATGGCAACACTGCGCGAAGACTGGCCGAATACCGGATTCGTCTTCAACACCAATTTTGGTACGCCGTACAACGCGCGCAACGTACTCCGTGCACTCAAAGCACTCATCAGACCGCTGGACATCCCACAGTTACGGATGCATGACCTGCGACACACCCATGCCAGCCTGGCGCTGCGTAGTGGGGAACCGATCGAATCCGTCTCTAAGCGGCTGGGCCACGCGAACATCTCCATCACACTGAACATCTACCGCCATCTGTACACCGACGAACTTGTGGCTGCCAGCCTCGTAACAATCATCAAACCAGCAACTCATACCGACAACGACTCCAGCTAAATGGGTCAATTTATGGGTCAAACAGCGCAAATCCGGCTTCTTGGAAGAGCTCCCAGAAGCCGGATTTGCGTCTGTGACGTGGTGGGCGATGCTGGGATTGAACCAGCGACCCCTCGCGTGTGAAGCGAGTGCTCTCCCGCTGAGCTAATCGCCCGGGCAAAGGTGATGTTACTACCGCCCACGCGGACGCGTCAACAAAAACCGGACCCGGACTGCCAATCGTACACTCGTGCATGTCCGAGTTCGTTTTCACAAGGTTCACTGACGCCGCTGAGTTCCGTGAGGCGGCTGAGCCAGCGGCTGCTGGACTCGGGCCGTTCGTTCACGACGTTGTTCACGGACCTGGCGAACCCGACTTCGAACCACATCTACAGCCGGATCGGCTATGAGCCGGTGGTTGACGTTCATGACTTCAAGTTGAGGTGAGGGTTCTTAAACTGAAAAACGCGCCTTCTGGCGCGCTCAATAAACATAATGATACACCCGTATGCACTATTCGTCAAGAGGATGCGCCGGAAGACGCCTGCCGCACGCTGAAACAGCGTCCGCAGTGCGCGAACCGACACAGAAAAGTGGGCCGGCGCTGAACGCCGGCCCACTCTCATTCACTGAACTGCTTCGGATTACTCAGCAGCTTCGACGATGAAGCGGCCGTACATACCACCGAGCTGGTGGCCGGGCTCGGAGCAGTAGTACTCGAACTCGCCGGCTTCGGTAACGACGAAGGTCACGGACACTTCATCGCCCTGCGAGGCGGTGTACTCGGTGGCGACACCGAGGTCATCGATGCGGAAGTCGTGGCGCATGGCGTCACCGCTGATCAGGACGACACGGACAACGTCGCCGACCTTGACGACCAGATCGGGGTTGTCGACGCCCTCGAGTTCACCTTCGGTGCCGAGGAACGCGAAGGCGCCCTGCTCGTAAGCACCGAGGCCGGTGGTGAGGACGAAGGTGACGGTGGGCTCTTCGTCAGTTACCTGAGCGAAAGCGGTGCCGGCGACTGCGAACAGGACGGCGGCGGCCAGGGCCAGTAGGCGGAACTGTTTGAACATTGTGAAGCCTCTCCCGGGGTCTGTGCCCCGATTGGTTGAAGTAGTCCTTGCCTGACAGTCACATCGACTGACTTGCGGACATCAGTGTCCAACTTAGCACCGCACTGCTGAGGCTTAGGTAAGAGGGACATTAACTTCTGCTGAAGCTGCACTCAGGAGCTGGCGCGGGAGGAATAGCGTTCCAGAGCTGAGAACTCGAGCGGCTCAGGTACGGGCCTGGAGCGGTAGATGTTCTCAGCCAGCCAGTCGTGTTCTTCCTGCCGGCGGTCGTCGCCGACCTCCCGCCACCAGAACTTCTCCGTTCCGTTCCAGCGGTAGCCGCGGTTCTTCAGGGCGTCCTTGAACTCGAACGGTGCGCCGAGGGCACGGAAACGCCAGGTCCTGCGCCTGGCATTCGTCAGCAGGCTCGCCAGCACCGGCCCGCCTGAGACAGGCAGGTCCTGAGCCAGCAGCGTGACGGCGGCCATGCAGTCATCGAGCGCGCGGTGTGACTGGAAGTGGAAGCCGTACGACATGGTCAGGTACTCGAGCTTCGAACCGCGGATGCCTTCTGCGTTCCAGTTGATGTCAGCGACGGTGCACGCCCACGGTTTCTGGGCGAACGCCGGGAACAGCCCCTCCAGGAACGGCCGGTCGAAGCCGGCGTTGTGGGCCAGTACCAGGTCTGTCCCGTCCAGCAGTTTCTGGACCGCAGCTTCATCGATGCGCTGACCGCGCACATCATCGTCGGTGATGCCGGTCAGCTTCACGATCTCCGCGGGGATGCGCCGGCCCGGGTCGTTGAAGGCACTGAACGGGGGCAGCACCTCGGTGATGATCCCACTGCGGCGGTCGTAGCGGAACGGCACGGCGGCGAGTTCGATTATCTGGTCGCGACCGGCTTTCAGGCCGGTGGTTTCAACGTCGACCATGAGAGCAGTACCGGGCTCAGCCCCTTCGGGCCACGGTCGCGGCGTGAGGCCCGGCAGTTTGCGCAGGACGACGTACTCTCCACTGGCTTCCAGCTCCCGCGCGAGCGCTTCCAGCCGGGTTTTCTCTGCGGCCGGCTGTTCTTTACGTTGTGTCGGCATGATGTGGCCATTCTATCCGCCACTGCCGGGACACCGCCCTGCGGGGACCGGCGACGCATGCTAGCCTTGGCCGCATGTCTCCCCAACAACGTGTCAACGGTGGCCTGGCGTGGATTTCCTGAGTCAGCATCCCGGCCTGACGATCGCTGGCATCATCGCGCTCGGCGCGGGGGCCCAGTGGCTGGCCTGGCGCATCAACCTGCCCGCCATCCTGCCGCTTCTCATCACCGGCTTCCTGCTCGGCCCGGCACTGGGCCTGGTGACGCCCGTCGACCTGGTCGGCGAGAAACTGCTGTTCCCGGCCGTCTCGCTGGCGGTCAGCCTGATCCTGTTCGAGGGTGGCCTGACCCTCAGGCGGCAGGAACTGCGCGAGATCGGCACCACCGTGTGGCGGCTCGTGTCGGTCGGCGGGCTCGTCAGCTGGCTGATCATCGCCCTGGCCGCCTGGCTCATCCTGGGCATGGACCTGCAGCTCGCCATCCTGCTCGGCTCGCTGCTGATGGTCACCGGACCGACGGTCATCGGCCCGCTGCTGCGCATCGTCAGGCCCGTCCCACGAGTAGCGAACACGCTGAAGTGGGAAGGCATCGTCATCGACCCCATCGGGGCGATGGTCGCAGCGCTCGTCTACACGTTCATCGTGCACTCGCAGAGCGGCGACGCGTTCAGCCAGACGCTGTGGACGTTCGCGATGTTCATCGTGGTGGGCACCATCATCGGCCTGATCGCCGGCTTCGGCCTCGCCTGGCTGCTCCGGCAGCGGCGCATCCCGGACTTCCTGGTCAACCTGATCTCACTGGCTTTCGTTTTCGTGGCTTTCGCGGTCTCCAACGTGCTGGTCGCCGAATCGGGCCTGCTGGCCACGACCATCATGGGCATAATCATCGCCAACAGCTCCATCCCGAACTTCCGCAGCATCCTGAGCTTCAAGGAAGACCTGACGGTCCTGATCATCTCGGTACTGTTCATCGTTCTGGCCGCGAACATCGAACTGCAGACGCTGCTGTCGGTGATGAACTGGCAGAGCCTGCTGCTCCTGGCAGTCATCATGCTGATCGCCCGGCCCGCAACGATATTCCTGAGCAGCATGGGCACCAGCTTCAACCTGAACGAGAAGCTGTACCTG
>CAYPKV010000165.1:0-3682 GCA_964411415.1 uncultured bacterium | reverse complement strand
GGTCAGGAACGTCCGGATGGCACGCGGCTCAGCGGCACGCCGCGCGGTGATCAGCTGCTGACCGAAGCGAACCTGCGCCTGGTCGAAGACCTGGTCACCTGGTGCGAAGCACGCGACCGCACGCTGATCGAGCTGGCGTTCGGCTGGCTGCTCGCCCGCCCTCAGGTAGCAAGCGTCATCGCCGGTGCCACCAGCCCCGCCCAGGTGGCCTCGAACGCCGCAGCCGCCGGCTGGCTGCCCTCTGCTGACGAGCGTCAGCAGGTGCTGGACATCCTCGCCACTCACGGCGCCTGAGCCGGTCAGTCGACGGGTCGCAGTGAGACAGCACTGTCCACTGCGACCTCGCCAGCTTCCGTCAGCAACCTGAGCCGGCCGCCGGGGTCGATCCCGGCGGCGACGCCTTCGTGAACCGTGTCGCCCCGTTCCTGGCGGAGGTGCCGGCCGCGCAGCGCATCGAGCCGGGTGAACTCGCTGACCAGCCGCTCCGGCTGCTCCTGCATCAGCTGCCAGCCAGCACCGATCCCGTCCAGGACGAGCCCGTGAACTTCGCTGAGCGCAAGTCCGGCCAGCACCGCGCCACCTGCGGGCGGCGTGTTCCCGACGTTGACGCCGACCCCGGTAAGCAGGTGCCCCGCGGCCTGCTCGCAGAGGATGCCGGCGAACTTGCCGCCGCTGACAGCCAGCTGCAGGTCGTTGGGCCACTTGAGCACAACGGCGCCCGCCCCGAGGCGCGCGTTCAGCACTCCTGCGAGACCGATGCCGATGAACAGGCTGGCAGCCGGATGAACAGGGCCACGCAGGGCGACCGACTGCCACGAACCACCGGGCGGACTGCTCCAGCTGCGCCCCCGCTGGCCGCGGCCGCCGGTCTGCGCTGCCGCCCGGATGACCGTGCCATGCAGATCAGCTCCGGTACTGAGGCGGCGGCGCAGCTCGTCCTGAGTGGAGTCAATGGCTTCGAACTGTTCGACGTGCCACTCAGGCAGCAGCATGGTCAGAAACCGCCAGCGTGTCCGTCCTTGCGGTGGTCACTGGCAGCCAGGTACTGACCGGCGCCGATGCGGCTGATCAGCTGCGCACCACCGAAATGGCCGGCTTCCTGGACGGATACTTCGTGACCGAGTCGGCTCAGCTCAGCCTGTACCGCTTCGCTGACACCGGCTTCGACGTTGACTTCCAGACCTTTCATGACCTGCCAGCGCGGCGCGTCACTGGCAGCCTGCGGGTTCTGACCCCACACCTGGGTGCGCAGGACCATCTGAACGTGGCCCTGGGCCTGCATCGGCCCGCCCATGACGCCGAAGCTCATGTCCGGCTGCCCGCCGCGGGTCAGGAACCCGGGGATGATCGTGTGGAACGGACGCTTGCCTGGTCCGACCCGGTTCGGATGGCCGGCCTCCAGGCTGAAACCGGCACCGCGGTTCTGGAGCGAGATGCCGGTTCCGGGCACGACGATGCCTGAGCCGAAGCCCATGTAGTTCGACTGGATGAGCGAGACCATCATGCCGTCCTGGTCGGCGGTGGTCAGGTACACGGTGCCGCCCTGGGGCGGGTTGCCGTGCTGGAAGTCATGGGCGCGCTCCGTGTCGATCAGTGCTGCCCGGGCCTTCAGGTAGCCGGGGTCCAGCAACTGCTTCACCGTCACGTCCATGTGTTCAGGGTCGGCGATGAACCGGTAAGCGTCTGCCAGCGCCAGCTTCATCGCTTCCAGCTGCAGGTGGAACGCGGCAGCCGAGTCCGGCTCCAGCTCTGCCAGGTCGAAATGCCTCAGTATGCCAAGCGCGATCAGCGCCGCGAGCCCCTGCCCGTTCGGCGGGATCTCATGCAGTTCAGTGCCATGGAAGTCCGTGCTGATGGTACCGACCCAGTCTGCTTCATGGGCCGCCAGGTCAGCCGCGCGCAGCCAGCCGCCGCCCGCCCTGGCATGGGCGTCCATCGCTTCAGCCAGGCTGCCTTCGTAGAAGTCACGTGCAGCTGACCGGGCGATCAGTTTCAGGGTGCTGGCGTGTCCCGGCAGTTTCACGGTCTCGCCGGCAGCAGGAGCCTGGCCGTCCCGGGTGAACTCCCGCACGAAATCCGGCTGGTCTTTCAGCGGACCGGCCGCCGCGCGCTGCCAGGCAGCAGCCGTGACCGGACTGACGGCGAAACCGTGCTCGGCGTAACCGATCGCGGCGCTGAACAGTTCCGCGAACGGCAGGCGGCCGTAACGCTCTGACAGAGCGGCCCAGCCCGCCGGCGCCCCCGGCACCGTGACCGGTGCCCAACCGTACTTAGGCATGGCTTCGTGACCTTTGAACAGGTCCGGGTTCAGCAGGGCCGGTGCCCGGCCGCTGGAGTTGAGGCCCTGCAGGCTGCTGCCGTCCCAGAGGATGGCGAACAGGTCGCTGCCTATGCCGTTGGAGGTCGGTTCGACCACGGTGAGGGTGGCGGCAGCTGCGATGGCGGCATCGACGGCGTTGCCCCCACGGGCCATGGCGTTCAGGCCGGCCTGGACCGCAAGCGGCTGCGAAGTCGCCACCACGTTGCGGGCCAGTACCGGCATCCTCTGTGACGGGTACGGGTACCCTTCGTCGCGGTTCATCGTCATGAGCCGAGGTTACACGACGACTTCAGCCTTTGACCGCTCCGGCAGTGAGTCCTTCGACAATCCTGTTCTGGAATATCAGCACGAGAGCGATGAGCGGTATGGTCACGATGATCGCTGCAGCCATGATCTCGCCGAACGGCTCCTGGCGCTGGACCTGTCCCGTGAACAGGGCGATGGCTACCGGCACGGTGCGGGCACCCGGTTCGATGCTCGTGAACGTGAGCGCGAACAGGTACTCGTTCCAGGCCTGGATGAACGCCAGCAGTCCGGTCGTCACCAGCGCCGGTGCGCTCAGCGGCAGCAGCACCTGCCAGAACGTCTGCATCATGTTCGCACCGTCGACCTGGGCGGCCTGCAGGAGCGAGAGCGGCAGCCCCCGGAAGAACGAGGTGAGCACCCAGACCGTGAACGGCAGGGTGAAGATCAGGTACGAGAGGATCATGCTCGGTATCGCCGGGATGTCCAGCACCTGGATGACCGCGTACAGACCGGAAAGCACCGCGATCTGCGGGAACATCGTCATCGCCAGGATCAGGTAAAGCGATGGTGTCTGACCGCGGAAACGCAGCTTGCCCAGCGCGAAACCCGCGAACGACCCGACCAGCAGACTGAGGACGGTGACGGAACCGGCCACTATGAGGCTGTTCCAGAGGCCACGCAGGAACGTCTGGTTCTGGAACACTGCCCTGAAGTTGGCGAGCGTCACCTGCTCAGGCCAGTAAGTGGCCGGCATGCGGATCAGCTCCGCGTTCGGTTTCAGCGCGCTGATGAGGGCCCAGTAGAACGGGAACATCAGGTAGACGAATATGACTGCGACCACCAGGTAGAAGACGGTGCGGCGCACAACGGCGAATCGTTTACTCGCCCCCATTGCGGTTCACCCCCAGAGCCCGGATGTAGAAGATGGCGAAGATCAGGATCACCAGGAAGATGACGACACTGGCCGCGGACGACATGCCGACGTTACGGGCGTTGATGAGCTGGTAGTAGGCGTAGCTGGCCATGGAGTTGCGTGAGTCGCCCAGCACGACCTGGAACAGGTCGAAGACACGCAGGGCGTCGAGGGTGCGGAAGATCAGCGCCACCGCGAGGGTC
>CAYPKV010000164.1:0-3703 GCA_964411415.1 uncultured bacterium | reverse complement strand
CTTGCCGGCACCGGAGAGACCGACCACGACGACGAACTGGCCGCGGGGGATCTCCAGGGACACGCCTTTCAGGGCGCGCAGGCCGGTCTTATAGACCACCTCTACGTTTTCGAAGGCTATATGGGACACGCTGCAATAGAGTTTACATGCAGGAGGGCGGCGGGGTAGCCCCGCCGCCCTCCCGGTCGGCTGTTCTGACTGTCAGATCAGCGTGCGAACGTAGCCGAGACCTCGCGGACGATGTCATAGGCATCGGCATCCACGCGGCCGAACTCGGTCACGTTGAACAGGGCCTGGGTAAGTTCCTTGCCCTCTTCGGTGTTGGCGATGTCGATCAGTGCGTCGGCGATCTGCTCGCTCAGTTCGGCATCGAGGCCGGCCCGGACGACGACACCGTCGTTGGGGATGTCAGCCGAGTAGCCGAGGATGCAGACGACGTCCTTGACATCGGGGAAGTCATCCTCGATGCTCTCGCGGCCGTCGGAGCCGGGGCTGCCGCCGAAGGTAACGGACACGTCGACGTCACCGTTGTAGACGGCGAGGGCCGAGGCGTCGTGGGAACCGGCGAAGATCGAGGTCATCTCAGTGTCAGGGTTGATGCCGTACTCGCTCAGGAGCGTGACGTACGGGAACTGGTAGCCCGAAGCGGAGCCCGGGTCGACGAAGGCGATGGTCTTGCCGCGCAGGTCCTCGAACGACTCGATGCCGGAGTCGCAGCGGACGTTGAACTGGGCGCGGTAAGTGGTGCTGCCCTGGCGGACGCTGGCGACGATGACACGGGCGCCGTAGGCGTCCATGGCCTGCACGAGTGCAGCCGGGCCGAACATGCCGATGTCAACGCGGCCGGTGCCGATCGCTTCGACCAGGCCGACGTAGTTGGTGGACACGACGGTGTCAACCGGGATCAGCAGGCGGTCCGAGAGCATCTCGGCGATGGGGTCGAGGCTGTCGACGATCGCGTCGGCTTCACGGCTCGGCACCATGCCCAGGACCAGGCGGTTGGGGATGTCACCCGCGGGCTCGTCCTGAGCAACCGCAGGGGCCAGGCCGGCCACGAAGGCGGCAATGGCGACTGAAATCAGGGTTTTCTTCACGGGTTATCTCCTTCGCGCGGCCTTGTGCCGCAGGTCGACCTGACTCGGCTGTTGAGTAACTCGTCAGGCTTCTGTCAGAAAATATCACAGCCACGTCATGAGTTTGCCAGTGACTGGATGATGACACCGTTTACGTTCAGCGGAGGTAACGGGCGATATCGCGCAGATGCGAGTCGTAATCGGGGTTGGGACGGAACACCGGCTCACCGGCATCGGTGCCGTGCAGGAAGTAGAACCACTGCTGTCCGGCCTCGTTCGTGCGCTCTGGCTGCAGTACCGCCTGCAGTGCATCGTGCCCCGGGTTGCTGATCGGCCCGGCCGGCAGCTCCGGATACACGTAAGTGTTCCACGGGTGGTCGGCCTGCATGTCGCCCGCACTGACGCTCAGTTCCGGCAGGGCCTTGCCCAGGCCATACGCCACGGTCGGATCTGACTGCAGCGGCATGCCGATGTCGAGGCGATTGAGGAACACGCCGGCGATGACCGGCATCTCAGCGGTGCTGCCAGCCTCAGACTGCACCAGACTGGCCAGGATGACCCAGTCCCGCACGCTCAGGCCCAGCTCAGCCAGTCGCTCCTGCACACCGGGCAGGTTCAGCTCCTGCTCGAAGCGGTCCAGGAACATGCCCACGACCTGCTGCGGCGAACTGCGGACCGGGATGTCGTACGAGGCGGGGAAGAGGAATCCTTCGAGCGGGAGCAGCGCCTCTGCGTAACCGTCCGGGACGTCCGCGTCCGGCAGCCACTCGCGCAGACCTGGTCCGGCAGTGCCGGCCAGTTCGGTGTAGTCAGAGGCCTCGCCGAAGCCGGCTTCAGTCAGCCGGGCGGCGATGTCCCGGGCACGGAAACCTTCCGGGATCACGACGCGGGTAATGCGGGGCCGGCCGGGCCCGGCGAGCACCCGGGCGGTCTCGGCCGCAGTGAACGCAGGATCCAGGTCGTAAAGCCCTTCACCCAGCTGCCGGTCCACTTCCTGCCAGCGCAGGTACAGCGAGAACAGCCGGGCGTTGCGGATGAGTCCCAGCTCCCGAAGTTCCGCGGCGACCCGGGACGCACCCCAGCCGGGCAGTATCTCGACCTCACGGGGCTGCGATACAGCTGCCGGTGCCCCCAGCAGCCACCAGACGGCGGTAGCGGCAGCACCTGCAGCCACAACGGCCGCGACCAGCAGGCCGAGTACGACCTTGCGGCCGCTCACAGTGCAGCCCCCTGACGCTCAAGCCACGTCTCCAGGATGAGCACCGCTGCGGCCTCGTCCTCCAGGCCTTTCTGCTGGCGGCTGCGGCGGCTGCGCGGCCCCCTGGCGATCTGCTGGCCGGCGAGCTTCGACGTGAACCGCTCGTCCTGCAGCTCGACCCTCAGGCCGTCTGCTTCCAGGGCAGCCACGAAGGCCCGCACCCGCTCCGTCTGCTGGGAGTCGCCACCGTCAGACCTGAGCGGCAGGCCCACGACGATCAGCTCAGCGCGTTCCTGCTCAGCGGCTGCACGAACTGCAGCGACATCAGCCTTGACGTTGCCGCTGCGCGTCAGCCAGCCACGCGGGAACGCGAACGACGAACCACGTTCACCGCAGGCCAGACCGATCCGGGCCTGGCCGACGTCCAGTGCCAGTACTGACTCAGAGCTCACGCCACTCAGCTTGACAGCTGCAACCTGAGAAGTTCAGCAACCGCGCCGACAGCTTCAGGGATCCGGGCTGCCTCGCCACCGGCCTGAGCCATGTCGGGCCGGCCGCCGCCTTTGCCCCCGGCCTTCTGAGCCAGTTCACGGACCAGGTTGCCGGCGTGCACACCACGGCTCCTTGCTTCTTCTGAAACCTTGACCACCAGCAGCGGCCCGCTGGCCACGACTGCCACGCCCAGACCGGGCTGCTGCAGCAGAGTGTCAGCAGCGTTGCGCAGTGCCGCGGCGTCCAGGTCTTCCAGCAGCCTGGTGGCCCAGCTGACGCCCGCTTCCTCGCCGGAGCTGCCTGCGGCGCCGGCACCCTGCGTCTGGGCCGCTGCCAGGCGGTCGCGCAGCGTCTTGATCTCGCGGCGTGCCTCGCGCAGGTCAGTCTGCAGTCGCTGGGCCCGTTCAGTCAGAGCGTCCAGCGGCGCCCCCAGCTGGGCGGCCAGCTCCTGAAGCTGCGCCCGCCGCTCCTGGTTCCAGTGCAGCGCCGAGCTGCCGACCCGCGCCTCGATGCGGCGCACGCCAGCGCTCACAGCACTGTCTTCGGTGATGACGAACGAACCGATCTGTCCGGTCCGTCCGACGTGAGTGCCACCGCACAGCTCGAGCGAAACATCGCCCATCTGCACCATGCGGACCTGTTCGCCGTACTTCTCGCCGAACAGCATCATCGCGCCGCGTTCGCGCGCTTCGCTGATGCTGACGTTGTCCCAGCTGACCGGCAGGTCAGCCTGGATCCAGCTGCTGACGAGGGCTTCGACCTCCCGCACCTGTTCCGCGCTCAGCGCTGACGGGTGCGAGAAATCGAAGCGGAGCCGGTCATGTGTAACCAGAGAGCCAGCCTGGGCGACGTGATCGCCAAGGATGCTGCGCAGGGCCGCGTGCAGCAGGTGGGTGGCGCTGTGGTGTTTCTCCGTGTCACGCCGGGTGGGATCGATGCG
>CAYPKV010000163.1:0-3705 GCA_964411415.1 uncultured bacterium | reverse complement strand
CGCTCAGCCTGGCCCAGTACCCGGGGCCGTGGCCGGTCGGCGACTTCCGGGTCGGCGGGACGAAGGTCGAGAGTGCTCCCCCACCAGAATGAGCAGCGTTGCCGTCCCAGTCCCCTGCAATTTCAACCACGTTCAGGCCCTGCTCCACCTCTTGCTGACCAGTTGGAACACCGTTCCAATCGAATATGTCGAGGTAAAAGCCGAACGCTATCGTGATCTGGCCAGGCTCGGCCGGGTTTGCCGCGACTACTACTGGTCCATCGAATGTGACGACCAGGTCAGAGTCCTCACAGGGACCTACGTTGCCACCGACTTCGCAGTCGGCGCCCCTATGAGCAAAGCTGACTGTTGAAGCGGGGACAGTAACGCCACTGCTTCCAGTGACGGTGAGACTGTCCGCCAGATAGACCAGTGATCCGGGCAGCTGGTCGGTCACGACCAGGTTGTTGATCGTCTGTCCGGGAGCGATGTCGATGGTGATCTCGAAGGTGTGAACGAAACTCGGTCCGATCGGAGTGTCGTGATCGGGGGCGTCGACGTTCTTGTGAACATCGATCAGCAGTGGGTCAACATGGCCTGTCGAAGCATCCTCTTGCCTGATGGGTTCATCATCGTCGGGGTTGTCCCGGGCGTCGGTCCCGAAGCGGAAACCGCCATACACCTCTATGTCCTGCGAAGCGTCAACCGGAGCATCAGGGCTCAGGACCAGATCGACAGTGAAATCAAATGGATGCTGTTCAGCGGTGACGGATCCGAATGGCAGTTCAAGGACGATGTAGGTGTCACCTTGAGTCAGGCCTGTTATTTCCCCGTGGTAAGGGTGGATAATCGTGCCACTTGCAGGGACCACCAGCGTCTCTTCCACGGTCAGGGCCTGACCAAGGTAGTCGGACCCCGCGTAGCTCAGGCCCGATCCTGCGGGTATAACGAGGTCGACATACGGTCCGTATCCTGTTGAAGTACCGGTGTTGTCGAACCGGACCGGCACGGTTGCGGTTGTACCTATGTAGACCTCGGGGTTGCTCGGGATGCTGGCTGTCGCTACAGGCGTACCCAACCCAACACCAAGAACGGCCAGGATCAGAGTTGCGACTACTGCCCGCAACCTGCCTGGTAACGACCATGAACCCATATCAGACACTCCCTCATCCTCCGCTTGCATACACACCAGAGCTTGTCGACACACATGACGATGGGCGGATGCACCTCTTGATGCATCGCCCCCTGGATAGCGTCCATAAAAGCGCACTATTGCGCAACGCTATCCTGCAACTACTCCATTACAAGCAGCATTACGCCCCGAAGCCAGTGACGAATGTACCAAATTGACATATAGGCCGTGCTGACCATTCACCCCAACGCCGACAACCCCGTCAGCTCCCGCCCGACGATGAGCGTATGAATATCATGCGTGCCCTCATAAGTATCCACCGTCTCCAGATTCAGCATGTGCCGAATCGTATGGTACTCAAGGGTAATCCCGTTCGCACCCAGGATCTCGCGGGCATCGCGTGCGGCGACCAGCGCGGCCCGCACGTTGTTGCGCTTGGCGAGCGACACCTGTGAATGGTGCAGCTTGCCTTCGTCTTTCAGCTTCGACAGGCGCCAGGACAGCAGGAGTCCCTGACTGTGGGCGCTGGCCATGTTGACCAGCTTGTGCTGCACCAGCTGGCGCGAACCGATCGGCGCACCGAAGGTGATGCGCGACTCAGCGAAGTCGCGGCTTTCCTCGTAGACGGCCTCGAGGGCGCCGAGGGCACCCCAGGAGATGCCGTAACGCGCCTGGGTGAGGCAGCTGAGTGGCGCCTTCAGACCCTGACCGTTCGGCAGCAGGGCTGAAGCGGGTACCCGCACGTTGTCCATGACCAGTTCGCTGGTCTCGGAGGCGCGCAGGCTGAACTTGTTCTTCACCTTGTTGGCTGTGAAGCCCGGCGCGTCGGTCGGGACGATGAAGCCGCGGATGACGCCTTCATCGTCGGCTGCCCAGACGACCGCGATCTGGGCGATGTGCCCGTTGGTGATCCACATCTTCGAGCCGTTCAGGATCCAGTCGTCGCCGTCCCGCTTCGCACGGGTGCGCATGGCACCGGGGTCACTGCCACCGTCGTGCTCGGTCAGGCCGAAGCAGCCGATCATCTCGCCGGTCGCCAGGCGTGGCAGGTACTCGCGGCGCTGCTCATCGTTGCCGAAGGCGTAGATGGGGTACATGACCAGGGCGCTCTGTACGCTCACGAAGCTGCGCAGGCCCGAATCGCCGCGTTCGATCTCATACATCATCAGGCCGTAGGCGGTGTTGTTGAGGCCGGCGCCCCCGTACTCCTCGGGCAGGTTGGCGCCCATCAGGCCGAGGTCACCGAAGGTGCTGACCAGGTGGCGAGGCAGCATCTCGTCACGCCACCAGTCGCCGATGTGGGGCAGTACTTCCTGGTCAACGAAACGGCGGATGCTCTCGCGCACCTGCCGCTCCTCAGGGGTGAGCAGTCCGGAAACGTCAACGAAATCCAGCATTCTCTTCTCCTTCTCCGGCCGTGACCGGAGCTCAGTTCGCTGTCCGCCATCCTACCGCCTGTCAACCGGCCGCAGCCCCGGAGCGGCCTTCGCTCATGCGCCCGTGTCACTATGGACGCAGTGAAGAAGTACGTTGCACTCATCGCTCATGACGAGCGGAAGCAGCAGCTCAGCGCTTTCGTTGCGCGGCATCAGGAGACCCTGCGTCACTTTCCCCTCGTCGCCACCCGCACGACCGGCACCCGCCTGCAGGAGGAACTGGGGCTGGCGGTCGAGCGTGTCCAGTCGGGCCCGCTGGGCGGTGACATGCAGATCGGCGCTCTGATCGCCGAAGACCGGATGCTGGCTGTCATCTTCTTCCGCGACCCGCTCACCGCCCAGCCGCACGAACCGGACGTTTCCGCGCTGCTGCGCATATGTGACGTCCACAACGTTCCGCTCGCCACCAACGAAGGCACTGCCAGTGCGGTTATCGAGTGGCTGGAGGAACTGGCAGGAACCGACCGTGGCTGACCTGGACGAGATCCGCAAGTTCCTCGAGACGATGCGGGAACGCCACCAGGAGCAGATCGACAACGTCGAACTGCCCGAAGGTACCCGCGAGTACCTGCAGTCACTCGTGGACGCGGGCGACACGGAGAAGCTCATGTTCGTCCTGAAGCTGTCGTACCTGATGGGCCTGCAGACAGGCTTCGCCATCTCGCAGCAGATAGACGACGAAGAGGGCCCGGACCTGGGCCGCGGACCGACCGGGCCGCTCGAAGCCTGATTTACTCCTCCAGGACGACCTCGAAGCTGATGTCGGCCTTCAGGCTGGCTGCGACCGAGCAGTACTTGGTCATGCCCAGCTCCACGAACCGCTCAGCGATGTCCTGCGTCAGGCCCGGCACGCGGAAGTAGTGCACAGCATGGATGTGGGTGTAATACGCCGGAGTGCCAGCGGCACGGTCACCGCGCAGTTCAAGACGGTAATCCTCGATGACCAGCCGCCGCTTCTTCAGCATCTCGACGATGTCATAAGCAGCGCAGCCGCCGACTGCGTTCAGGACGAGCTGCATCGGGCTCATCCCTGTCTTGGCGACCTGTTCACCGTCGATCATGACGCGCATGCCGTCGGGGGTCACGCCCACGAAGCGCTTGTCGACCAGATGCTGGACCGTGGTGGTGGTCGGTGCTGGAGTATCTGAGTTTGCCATG
>CAYPKV010000162.1:0-3833 GCA_964411415.1 uncultured bacterium | reverse complement strand
CGGCTGGGGGCGGCGCGGCCGTCAGGTCCGGGCTGTCCAGGTTGGCGTAGAGGACGAAGAAGTAGTAAGTGCTCCACAGCGTGTTGAAGAAGTCCCGCTGGGCGTCCTCGACCAGGTTGGTTCCGAAGCGCTTGCTGGCCTCAGGCGGACTCGAGCTGTATATGTACCAGCGCAGCGCGTCGGCCCCCTGGCTGTTCAGTACTTCCCACGGGTCGATGACGTTGCCTTTGGACTTGCTCATCTTCTCGCCCTTCTCGTCAAGGATGTGGCCAAGAACCACTACGTTCCTGAACGAGGAGGTGTCAGCTTCGACGTGTGCCACGGGGCCGGGTTGACGTTCAGAGTCGCCGCTGTCGGTCAGCAGGGTCGCCAGGGCGTGCAGGCTGTAGAACCAGCCGCGGGTCTGGTCGATGGCTTCGCAGATGTAGTCGGCCGGGAAGCTTTCACTGAACACCTTCTTCACTTCCGCCGGGCTGTCCTCGCCCTGGAAGCCCCACTGCGCGTACGGCATGGCACCGGACTCGAACCACACGTCGACGACGAACGGCACCCGGCGGTACACCTCGCCGTCCAGTTCGAAGGTGATCTCGTCGACGTAAGGGCGGTGCAGGTCCAGGTCGCTCAGGTCGCGGCCGACGTAGCTGCTCAGCTCGGCGACGGAACCGACGCAGACGCGCTTGCCGGACGGGGCTTCCCAGATCGGCATGGTGCAGCCCCAGAACCGTTCACGGCTCAGCGCCCAGTCGACGTTGTTCTCCAGCCAGCGGCCGAAGCGGCCCTCACCGATCGTCTCCGGGTACCAGTTGATCTCGGAGTTGGTCTTCAGCAGCTTGTCTTTCAGGGCGGTGGTGCGGATGTACCAGCTCTTCTTGGCGACGTTCATGAGCGGTTTGCCGTCACGCCAGTTGAACGGGTAGGAGTGCAGGATCGTGCCGCTGCGGAACATGAGGCCCCGCTCCTGCAGGTTGCCGGTCAGGAGACTGTCAGCGTCCTTGAACCACAGGCCGGTCCAGGCTGCCGTACCGTCCGTGCCCGGCACTTTCACCTCGTTCAGAACGAGCCCGTCGAGGCCGACCGAGTATATGTGAGGCAGGCCATGCTGCCGGCCCTGTTCCAGGTCACCGTACGTGGGAGCGATGTGCACGATTCCGGTACCGTCATCGAGCGTGACGAACGGATCGGCCACGACGCGCCAGGCGCCGCTCAGGTCCGTTCCGGCTTCGATGCGGCCTTCGAACGGGGGCGTGTAACGCAGCCCCGTCAGCTTCGCTGCGGGGAACACCGCTTCCGGCACGGTGCCCTCGCCGAACACCTTCTCAGCGAGACCGGCAGCGACGATGTACAGTTCAGTCGCTTCCTCAGTCTGGTGATCACGGCCGGCGGCCACCAGGGCGTAGTCCGCATCCGGGTTGATGGCCAGGCCGGCGTTGGCTGGCAGGGTCCACGGCGTGGTCGTCCAGGCCAGGAAGCTGACCGGACGAGTCTCACCGGCCGCGATGAGGCCACGTTCAGCGAGGTCGGCAGCCGCTGTCCGGAACTTCGGGAACACAGACGGGTCCGGCACGTTCTCGCGGTAATCGAGAGCCACCTCGTGCGAAGCGAGCGTCGTGTTCGAACTCGGGCTGTGCCAGGTGGTCTTGTAGTCCTCGACCAGCAGGCCACGGTCCCACAGCTCCTTCATGACCCACCAGCACGACTCCATGTAACTCCGGTCGTAGGTGACGTAGGCGTTCTCGAGGTCGACCCAGTAGCCGATCCGCTCGGTCATGGCGTTCCAGTCGCCTATGTTCTCGAAGACGTACTCGCGGCACAGCCGGTTGAACTCGGCGATGCCGTACTCCTCGACCTGGGCCTTGCTCTCGAAGCCGAGCCGCTTCTCGATGGCGATCTCGACCGGCAGGCCGTGAGTGTCCCAGCCGCCCTTGCGGGGCACTTCGTAGCCCTGCATCGTGCGGAACCTGGGGAAGATGTCCTTGTAAGCGCGGCTGGAAACGTGGTGCACGCCCGGTTTGCCGTTCGCTGTGGGCGGTCCTTCGTAGAACACCCAGCGGCCCCGCGGAGCAGGTTTATCGACAGAACGTCTGAATATATCCCGTTCACGCCAGAAGCCGATGATGCTTTCCTCGAGCTTCACGTAATCGACTGATGATCTGACTTCCCTGAACTTTGCCTGCACAGCTGTTCCTCCCGGAAACCGTCGAGCGGCAGGGGAGAATCGAGAAACGCCCCGGCCGACCGTCTCAATGGTCTGGCGTTGGGGCGCTGCGGCGCGGTACCACCCAACTTCACGGCTGCAGCTGCAGCCGCCTCTGTCCGCCACCTGGTGGCAGCGGCTGGCGCTGTTTCGGGCGCCACCCGGCTCCGTCTACTGACCACCCGCTGGAGTGGTGTTCGGGGAGCGGCTCAGGGATGATATTCACGGGGGGACTGCCTGCCGGGCTCACACCATCCCCGGTTCGCTCTCAGGAGTCACGGCACCGTTACTCGTTCCCGTCTCAGCCGTATCCGCCTCCCCAAGGGGAGCCGGAGTCACGCGAAGCCTTTACACACTGGCATCAGCCCGCGTATACTCAACGCTAGCAGCACGCTGACTCACGAGTCAATACGCCGCTGCGTTTCCGCGACAATCCTCACAAGCCTGCAGTTCCGGCCTCTGGCGCCGGTCGGCAGACAGGACTGGATCCCAGTGCGCGGGAGCGGTACCGGCAGCGGTGCAACTGTGCAGATGGCGTCTGAATCGCCGTGACTGCCCTGCCACACCGGGCAGCTACGAATGAAACACGCCCGCACCAGCGGGCAACCCCGGAACGGAAAGACATAACCTGATCGTGGACGAACACAGAACAGATAGCGTTTGCGCAGCCTGTAACAGAGCTGCTGAAACCATCAAGAAGTACCGACTGGAGGTCACGCTGTGAGCGCACGCCCCCGCAAGGCTGACGCAGAAGAAGTACTGGAGGCCGCTGCAGAAGCGGCTGTAACCGAGGCGCCCAAGCGCAAGCGTGGCCGGCCCCGCAAGAACCCCGAACCTGAAGTGACTGAGGCCGCCGAGGCCGCGGCTGAGGAGACGGCTGCAGAAGCCGAAGCTGCTGAGCCTGCCCCCCGCACCACCCGCGGGCGCCGCAAGGCCGCCGCGAAAGACACGGCCGAAGCCGAAGCCGAGGCAGCTGCCGATACCGAAGACGATGGTGAAGCTGCTGCTGCTGACGAAGCTGAAGGTGCCACAGAGCGCACCGGCGGCAACAAGCGTGGACGCCGCAACCGGCAGGCGGCCCGCAAGCAGGGCCACAACTTCCGTGACCTGCAGCAGAAGATCATCCCCGAGCTTCAGCTGATCGCCAAAGAGGTCGGACTCGAAGAGTTCCGCCAGCTGGACAAAGACGAACTGGCGATCGCCATCCTGGAACGTTCCGCTGAAGGCGAAGGCCTGAAGCTCGTCCAGGGATACCTGGAGATATCCAGCGACGGCTACGGCTTCCTGCAGGAGTCACTGCTGCAGAACAACACCCGTTCGGTCATCGTCTCAGCCGGACTGATCAAGCAGTTCAAGCTGCGCACGGGCGACTGGATCATGGGCAAGGCCCGCCGGCCCCGTGACAACGAACGTTACGGCACCCTGATCCGCGTCGAAGCCGTCAACAACGTCGACCCGTTCCAGGCTGCCAGGCGGCCCCGCTTCGATGACCTGGTGCCGACGTTCCCGGACCGGATGATCCGGCTGGAGACCACGTCCAACGAACTTTCAGCCCGGGTCATCGACCTGCTGGCCCCGATCGGCCGCGGTCAGCGCGGTCTGATCGTCGCGCCGCCCAAAGCCGGTAAGACCACGCTGC
>CAYPKV010000161.1:0-3904 GCA_964411415.1 uncultured bacterium | reverse complement strand
AACCGGTGAATCGAGGATTTGCAGTCCTCTGCCTTACCACTTGGCTACGGCGCCATACTGGCCAGGCGGGGCCGCCCGGCTGGCGCCAGGGCGAACGCCATAATAACGGGACTGCCTGCAGGTCGTCAACCGGTGTCAGGGCGGGCCCGGGTAACGTCAGCCCCGGCCCGCCCTGAGAACGTCAGTAAACCGCGTTCACCGTGGTCTCACCGCGCAGGTCACCGTCATCGACGACGACGCGCACACTGTGCTCACTGCCATCGACCGTGCCGCGGTAGCGGATGACGTGACCGGACGTCAGCACGTCACCGAGTGGCAGTTCAGTCAGGTCCAGGTCGTAGGTCAGCTCGGTGAACACGCCACCCGTCGCTTCCGGTCCGGTCAGGCCAGCCATGGAGTAACGGGAGTCGTCGAGCCTGTCCGGATCGAAGTGCGGGGCGATCACGTGAACCACACAGTCACCGCGCACCAGTGCGAGTACGTCTGCAGGTGCGGGCGGGTACCAGCGGCTGTCTGCCGGGATGTTGTCCGTGTTCGAGACGTCAGTCCAGGCCACCTGATCAGTGATCACGACCAGGATGCACTGGGCCGCGGGACGCCAGTCGAGGTTCTCATAGGCGAACTGCAGTGCGCCAAGAGCGTTCTCAGGCGCTCCGGCTCCACCGGTGGCGCGCTGTTCGCCGATGAAGCCCTGGAACGCGCCGATATCTGCAGTGAGTGCCAGGGTGGGCCGTTCGTTTACGTCGAAGCTGGGAGGCACTGAGCCGCCCAGGCTGCTGCCGCTGCTGCTGGAACCTTCGCGTACGGTGTCGAACGCGTCACCGAACGTCACGGCTGAAAGCTGAACGTCCAGGCCGCTGCTGTCCAGGAAGTCAGCGAAACTGATGATGCTGTCACGCACACCGGCAATCTGGCTGGACATGCTGCCGGTAGTGTCCAGCACGAAGGCGATGTCGGCACCTGCGCGGGTACCGCCGCCGATCGCTTCGACGGTGATGCCTTTTACGATGCCGTCCTCAACGACCGTGAAAGCGTCGCGCAGGTCCGCGGTGCGCAGGCCGCCACTGGCAGCAGCCATGCCGGCAACGTTGATGGTGATGAGTCCACTGGGATCCGGATCACTGAGCCTGATGGCCGGCGCGACGGTCGGATCGGTGATCACCGGGGGTGGTGGCGTACCCGGATCGGCATACGGATCGGCGGCTCCGCCGCGCGGTCCCGAGCAGGCTGCCAGCAGCAGTGAGCTGCCCAGCAGCAGGATGTATCCAGTCTGTTTCATTTGTGTCCCTCCCGGTCCGGAGGGCAGTGCCCCCGTACCACCAGCAAGGTATCCGGGGGCCGTTACCGGGCCGTCAATCAGCTGTTGACGCTGGCCAGCGTCTCCGGCCGCCCGGACCGTGCCGGCAGTCGCGGGTACAATCGGCTGCATGAGCGCAGCAAGTGCCCCTGCGGCACCCAGGAAGTTCGCCCACCTCCACCAGCACACTGATTACAGTCTCCTGGACGGGGCTGCCCGCATCCGGGACCTGATCAGCTGGGTCAAGGAAGTCACGCCTGAAGACCCGGCCATCGCCATAACCGACCACGGCAACATGCACGGCGCCGTGCAGTTCTACAAGACCGCCACAGCAGCTGGCGTCAAACCGATCCTTGGTTTCGAAGCCTACGTGACCGCCGGCTCCCGTTTCGACCGGCGCCGGCCCGAATCACGCCTCGACGGTGGCTACTTCCACCTGACCCTGCTGGCGAAAGACTTCGAGGGTTACCAGAACCTGTGCCGGCTCAACTCGCGCGCCTGGCTCGAAGGCTTCTACACCAAACCCCGCATCGACATCGAACTGCTTAAAGAACACAACGCGGGTGTCATCGCGCTTTCAGGCTGTCTCGGTGGCCAGCTGCCCCGCACCCTGCTTGATGCCAGCTTCGAGAGGGGCGAGGAACTGCTCGAGCAGTACCTGCAGATATTCGGTACGGACCGTTACTTCATCGAACTGCAGGACCACGGCCTCGAGGAGCAGCGCCGACTGAACCCGATGCTCAAGGAACTGGCCTTCAAGCATGGCCTTGGTCTTGTCGCCACCAACGACGGTCATTACGTACGACGGGAAGACGCCAAGCCGCACGACGCCCTGCTCGCCATCCAGACGAAGAAACTCATCAGCGACGAGGTGCGTTTCCGCTTCCCCTGCGAGGAGTTCTTCGTCAAGTCACCGGCAGAGATGGCTCTGGCCCTGCCTGATGCGGAGTACCCGGAGGCACTGGCCAACACGATGCTCATCGCTGACATGTGCAACGTGGAACTGCCTATCGGCAGCAAACGCGTCTATCAGATGCCGGAGATCGAAGTCGCTGAGGGCCGTACCCTGGCTGAACAGCTGCGGGTACAGACTTACGCGGGCCTGATGCACCGCTACACCGACCTGGGCGAGGACATGTGGCGGGCTTACCTGAACCACGCAGACGAAGTGGCAGGACTGGAAGCGGCCCCGGCTGACCTGGACCTGGAGGAAGTGTTCCTGCGCCTGGCCCGTCACGGCGAGCGCGGCGCCAGGCCTGCTGCCGCGGGAGCAGCATTCGGCAGCTACGATTATCCGCACCTGGATTCGTTCGAACGGACCTGGGAAGACGCCGGCGCTGCAGAGAAACTCCGGCGCGGTGAGTTCGAACTCGGCGTCATCATCGCGATGGGCTTCCCCGATTACTTCCTGATCGTCGCAGACTTCATCAACTGGGCCAAGGACAACGGCATCGCCGTAGGTCCCGGCCGTGGTTCCGGTGCCGGCTCAATCGTCGCTTACGCGCTGCGGATCACCAACGTCGAACCGCTCGGCTTCGGCCTGCTGTTCGAACGGTTCCTCAACCCGGAACGCGTCAGCATGCCGGACTTCGACATCGACTTCTCTGACACCCGCCGCGGTGAGGTCATCGACTACGTGCGCCGCAAGTACGGTGAGGAGCGGGTCGTGCACATCGCCACGTTCGGGACCATGGCTTCGAAGGCCGCCATCCGTGACGCGGCACGCGTGCTGGATGTCCCTTATGCCGAGGCGGACAAAGCCAGCAAGCTCATCCCCGTTCACTTCGGCAAGTCCAAGAGCATCAGTGAGTCACTCAGTGAGGTTGCCGAGTTCCGTGAGCTGTACGAGAGCGGCGGCCGCAGCTTCATCGATGTCGCCATGGCGCTCGAAGGCCTGACCCGGCACGCCTCCGTACACGCGGCCGGCGTCATCATCGGGCGTAACCCCATCGACGACCTGGCCCCGGTGTTCCGCTCCAACGACGGTCAGGCTGTGATCCAGTACGACATGAGTGCGGCCGAAGACCTCGGCTTCATCAAGATGGACTTCCTGGGTCTGCGGACCCTGTCGTTCATCGAAGCTGCTGTGAAGATCATCCACGAATCACGCGGCACGCTGCTCGATCCGGACTCGTTCCCGGTCGATGACGAGAAGACGTTCGACCTGTTCTGCCGGGGCGATGCCAAGGGTGTGTTCCAGTTCGAGAGTTCCGGCATGATCGACCTGCTGAGGCGGGTCGGGCCACGCCGCCTCGAGGACCTGATCGCGCTGAACGCACTGTACCGGCCGGGCCCCATGGAGAACATCCCCACCTACGCACGCCGTTTCAGCGGCGCCGAGGAAGTGTCGTACGACGAGTACCCGCAGGCGGCAGGCATACTCGAGCCGATCCTGCGTGAGACGTACGGCATCCCGGTCTATCAGGAGCAGGTGATGCAGATCGTGCAGGCCGTCGCCGGCTTCAGCCTGGGTGAGGCCGACATCATGCGGCGCGTCATGGGCAAGAAGAAGGTCGATGAGATGGCTGCCCAGCGTGAGGCGTTCCTGGCCGGCACTGACGCGCGGGGCATCGCCCGGCCTGAAGCGGGACGGATATTCGACCTGCT
>CAYPKV010000160.1:0-3910 GCA_964411415.1 uncultured bacterium | reverse complement strand
CTGACGGTCAGGTCTTCAACGTGGACGGCCAGGCCGGGCTCGTGGATCACTCTGCCAGCCAGCTTTCCGCCAGGACGTGCAGTGCCTCAGGCAGTGGCGGCAGTTCGCCACCAAGTGCCGTCGTGATGATGCTGGTGTTGTGGACAAGCATGCCGATTACGGTGCCCGGGAACGTGTCAGCTGGCCCCATGGCGTCAGAGTACAGCTCTCCCCCGATAACCGTGTCCAGGCCAGCGGCGTGTACTGCTTCGAGTACGGCCTGTACCGTCCTGGGGTTGACCGTGCTCTCGACGAATATCGCTGGTACACCGTGTTCGATTATGAGTTCGGCGGTGCCCCGGATGTCGGCCACGCCGGCCTCAGCTTCCGTACTCAGGCCCTGAACTGCTGCCACTTCGATCCCGTACGCCCGGCCGAAGTAACTGAACGCATCATGTGCGGTGACGAGCACCCTGGTCTCTGCCGGGATGCTGGTGATCGCGGAGCCGATCCAGTCGTGCAGCTCGAGCAACAGTGCTGCGTAGCCTTCGGCGTTGGCTGTGTAGTCAGTTGCGTTGGCCGGGTCGAGCTGCGCGAGCTGGCGGGCGATCTCCGCAGCGGTACGGCTGAACAGCGCTGCGTCCATCCAAATGTGCGGGTCCCAGGCGAGGCCTTCGTCATCGCTCGCCAGGAGCAGCTCCTCCGGAACGGCCAGTTCTGCTACTGCAGCGGTCGGGCGCATCCGGGCGAAGCGCTCGAGCACGTCCGCGAGCTGCCCTTCGAGCGACAGACCGTGATAGATGATGAGGTCCGCCTGCTGCAGGTTGCTCACGTCCCGGGGCGTGGCGCGGTACAGGTGGGGGTCTGTTCCGGGGCCCATGAGTCCGGTTACGTTGGCGTGCTCAGCAGCGACGTTGCGGGCGACATCGGCGAGCTGGCTGGTCGTAACCAGCACTTCAGGTGCAGCAGCGGCGCTGAGCCATAAACAAGCCAGTGCAATGCTGATGGATCGTTTCATCCGGTTCCTGCTTCCCAGGCTGCCTGCATCTGCTGTTTTAGGCATGCCTAAATCGCAGTGTAATAGGTTTTGTCCGGGCTGTACAGTGCACGGGTCACGCCTTGGCGCGCTGACTGCCGTCACCGAGCCCGGTGAGTTCACCCGCCGTCTCACCGATCACGTCAGAAGCGCCGAGCCAGCCTGCCAGTACGAACAGGTAAGTCTCGGCCTCATCCCGGGGGCCCGCGAACAGAGCGATGCCACCGTTCCTGGTCATGTAGATCACCACCGTGGCGTGGATGTCGCCGGCGTCAGCATCACCGATTGTTATGAAAGCGCCGTTGTTGAGGTTGACCAGGTGCGTCGCATCCAGCCAGAACCAGCCGAACTCGTCCGAGCCCAGGTCGTCCGCGTCAGCGTCTTCCTCATCCGAAAGCAGCTCGAGCAGGCCGGGATCCGCGTCAAGCTCAGCAGCGAGCCGCATCAGTACCTCGAAGCAGGTGGCCTCGTCACCTTCGATGAGCACGAGACCCTCTTCAACACCGGCCTCAGCGAGGTTGACATGCACGAGCTCAACGGCTCCTTCTTCCTCCAGAGGCCGGACTTCTATGAACACGCCACGGTCAGGATCACCGATCGTTCCCACTCCGAAATACATCCACATAGCCAGCTCCCAGACCGGACCCCGCAGGCCCACGCACTTCCCCAGAACATTACCAGTCAGCGGGGGCGCGGCACTGGTTGTCGGAACGGACCTGCGCCGGTTTGAGAACGGCACCTGGGGGCTTTCGGCTTAACAGCACGGAACGCACTTGCGGGGCAGGTGCGTGCTACAGTTGCCGTCATGTACTCGACTGCGGGCTTGATCACCCTGTTAATAGCCGCACTGGTGGGGACGATAATCGGCAACCTGGTCCAGCTGCGTTTCCTGCTGGACAAACCGGTGATGAAGTCGCCTTTCGTCCGCTACGGCGCCCTCGCACTCGCGGTCGTGATCATGCTGAACATCATCCCTGATCCGACTGTCACACTCCCGACAGGCGAACTGCTCGGTTACGGCCTGTGGTGGGTGCTCATCGCCTTCCTGGTCAGCTTCGTGCGGCCGCCGAGCCCAATCGCTCCCCGCGGGAAGAACGGTGAGCCGGACAGCGGCGACCCTCAGCCCTGAGTCAGCGTCCTGTAGCGAAAACAGCCGACCAGGTGATCCTGAACGAGGCCAGCTGCCTGCAGGTACGAGTACACCGTCACTGAACCGACGAACCTGAACCCGGCGCGCCGCATCTCGGTACTTACACGGTCACTCAGCGCGGTACGGGCAGGCACCTCAGCCGCCTCACGCCAGTGCCCCACCAGCGGGACGCCATCAGTGAACTGCCACAGCCAGGCCTGGAAACTGCCATGCTCTGCCTGCAGCGCAAGGAACGCACGGGCGTTCCCCCGCGTGGCGAGCAGCTTGGCCCGGTTGCGGATGATGGTCGGATCAAGCAGTAACTGCTCGATCTGCTCATCAGACCAGTCCGCCAGCTGCCGGGCATCGAAGCCCGCGAACGCAGCACGGAACGCCTCCCGGCGGCCCAGTATCAGCCGCCAGCTGAGTCCCGCCTGGAACGTTTCCAGGACGAGCAGCTCGAACAGGGCCTGGTCGTCCCGAAGCGGCACACCCCACTCCGTGTCGTGATAGCGGGCATACAGGCTGTCGCCATCAGGCACCCAGGCACAGCGCTTGACTGCAGCGTCGTTCATGCAGGCAGGTTAGCAGCCGGCCCGCATGAACGTGCCACTGACCCGGCAGAAACCGGGGGGCTTAAGGCAGCAGATAAATCCAGTCACGGGTGGCGAACTTGCTCTCGACGAGTTCTTCCGCCGCCGCACGCTCTTCAGCGGCGACTTCTGAACCTTCCAGCCCGTACAGTTCAGTGAAGGTCGCGAGCAGTCCGTCGATGACGGCTGAACGCTCCATCTGCGACTGGTCACGCACCGGACTCACCCGTTTGGCGGCACTCTTGGTGCCCTTGTCGCTCAGCTTCTCACGGCCGATGCGGAGCACCTGCAGCATCTTCGCTGCGTCGATGTCGTAAGACAGCATCGCGTGATGCAGCACCACGCCGTTACGGCGCGTCTGAGCCGCACCGCCTATCTTGCCCGCCGACGACGCGATGTCGTTTATTGGCTGGTACACAGCGTCAACACCGAGCCGCCGCAGGCCCTGGATGACCCAGTCATCAAGGAACGCGTACGACTCGATGAACGACATGCCCTTCACGAGCTCTTCCGGAGCGTACAGGGAGTAGGTGATGGTGTTCCTGGGCTCGTTGAACATGGCCCCGCCCCCGGTGATGCGGCGCACCACGGTCACCCCGTGCTCCTCGGCGGCTTCCATGTCCACCTCGTTCCGCACGCTCTGGAACCGGCCCAGTACGACCGAACTGGCTGCCCACTCCCAGATCCGCAGGGTCGGTTCCCGCTCACCACTCGCCACACGGTTCAGCAGTACCTCGTCCAGCGCCATCTGCATGTGGGGCAGCTCCGCCCCACCGCGGATAAGCTGCCAGTCGTAATCAGTCCATTCACTCATCGAGTGCCCTCCGGACTGCGGTCGCGATGCCTGCGGCCGAGAAGCCGATCAGCTCTGCTCCTGACGGAATGGCCTGCTCAAGAAGCCGGGTCAGCTCTGCTTCGCCTGCTGTGATGCTCACGCCTTCCAGAGCCGTGTTCAGAGCTGCGAGCGCATCTGCCGGCTCCAGAAAGAAGTCGCCGTTAATCTGCATGTCGCGGATCTGGCCGTCGTCAACGCTGAAGTCAACGATCACCAGCTTGCCGCCCGGTACCTTGTACTCACCGTGCTTCATGCCTGAACTTTGACACATGGCAGGGGCTGTGCGCCCCTGCCGGAGAACGTTCTCAGCCCGCGCGCAGTTCAGCCAGTTCCTCGAG
>CAYPKV010000159.1:0-3932 GCA_964411415.1 uncultured bacterium | reverse complement strand
TCGCGTTCGGTGGACAGAACGCCGCGGTAGTCTTCAAGCGCTTCTGAAGCTCAGCTCAGCGCCCTGGCAGCTATCTGGCTGACCGCCTCAGCTGACAGTTCAACCGGGCCGGCATCGCCGTGCACCACGGCTGAACCGTTGCTGTCCAGCGCGGTCAGCCGCACCACCCCACCGGGCAGGATGCCGTAACCGTCCAGCTCACGCAGCTGTGTGACCGGCAGCCTGCCGATCCAGGTGATCTCCAGTTCGACATCCAGCGGCATCAGCGCCAGCGGTTCGCCCCGCTGCAGCGGCAGGCTGCCGTCGCGGCCGGGGATCGGGTCGCCATGCGGGTCGAAGTGCGGGTGGCCCAAAGCACTGGCGATGCGGTCCTCGAACTCCTCGCTGATGTGGTGTTCCAGCTTCTCAGCTTCGTCATGCACCTCGAACCACTGGTAACCGAGCGCTTCTGCCAGGTACGTCTCGATGAGCCGGTGATGCCGGAGCGTCTCGAGAGCAACCTTGCGGCCGGCCGGAGTGAGGCTGGCACCGGCGTACGGTTCGTAACCGATGAGGCCGAGGCCCGCGAGCTTGCGCAGCATACCCGTCACGCTGGCCGGGCTGACACCGAGCAGTTCTGCCAGGTCCTGGGTCCTGACCAGCTCGCCACCCAGTTCGAAGATGGCCTTCAGGTAATCCTCGCCGGCACTGGTGAGCTCAGGCCCACTGCCACGCGATCCGGGTGGTCCGCTCATGAGAAGGTCAGCATACCCTTCAGCGGCGCCGCAGCCGGTCCGTGAGGGCCTTGACACCATCCACCCGCAGCAGCAGGCACAGCAGCAGGTACAGGCCACCGAACACCGCCAGGGCAACACCCAGCCAGGCCAGCTGCCACCACCAGCCCGCCGGGATGCTCAGCACCCGGTCGAGTCCCCACACTGCAGCAGCTGCGACACCGCCGGCCAGCCAGACGCGGCCGGCCACGTTGAGCAGCCGGGCCAGGCCGAACTGCTCCCGGCGTGACACCAGGGTCAGCAGGACCACCAGCTGCAGCGCCGGCGCGATCGCAGCCGCCCAGGCGACCCCGGCGAGACCGTACGGCCCGGCCAGCAGCACGTACAGCACGCCCTGCAGCGCCAGCGTCGCCACCGTCACTGCGACCGGGGTCCACACCTGATGACGGATGTAGAACGTGCGGATCAGCAGGTTGTTGAGTCCCATTGGGAACACGGCGAAGCCCAGGGGCGCTGCAGCGACGACGGACAGTGACAGCCGCGGGTCGTTCAGTCCCTGCCAGTTGAAGATGACTTCGACCGCCGGGCCGGCCAGCAGGTAGAGCGCCAGGCCCGCCGGAACTGTCAGGAAAGTGATGAGCCGCAGGCCCTCGAACAGCGTCGCGGGCACCTGCTCCGGCGCGTCCGCCGCCAGTCGTGACAGCCGGGAGTAGTAGGCGAGTGCGGGGGAGATGCTGAACAGGCCGAGCGCCAAGCTCAGGAACAGGTCCGCGTTGTAGAAAGCCGTCTGAGCGCCTGCTTCGATGCGGGTGATGACGTTGGAGGCGACCAGGTTCAGCACCTGCCTGCCGCTGCTCGTTACTGCGAACGGCACCATCAGCAGCAGCACCCCACCCAGGGCAGGGTGCCACAGCCTGATGCGGCGTGGCAGCAGGTCCAGCCTGCGCAGTGCCGGAAGCTGCACCAGCAGCTGCAGCAGACCGCCCAGCACGTGGCTGACGGCCAGCATGACCGCCTGGCCGGGGAACAGCGCCATGAACGTGATGGTCACGACGTTGAGCGCCACGGGCGCCCAGGCTGGGGCCAGGAACTCCTCGCTGGCGTTGAGCAGGCCCATGGCGAGCGCCGACAGTGAGATGGTCAGCAGGAACGGGAACACGATGCGGATGAGCTGAACGGTCAGTTCCACGTCCACCAGCTGCGGATCACCGATGAGCAGGCCCGCTATCCACGGCGCCAGCAGCCAGGCGGCGACCAGCAGCAGGCCGTTGACGATGAGCAGCACACCCAGCAGCGCCGAGCTGAGCTTCGCCCCCTCCTCCCTGCCCAGGCGCGCGAAGGCAGGCACGAACGCGTTGGTGAGGGCGCCCTCAGCCAGCAGCTCGCGGAACAGGTTCGGAACCTTGAAGGCAGTTACGAAAGCGTCGCTCACGCCCGCACTGAACAGCTGGGTCAGCAGCGAGTTGCGCAGCAGGCCGGTCACGCGGCTGCCCAGGGTTCCGCCCATCAGTATCAGGGCGCCCCGGTTGGCGCTTTTCTGGGGTTGCTCAGCCGGCATCAGGGCATCATATGACTCCGCTGGCCTGCCCGCCCAGCGCGCCCGTACGCCGGTGCTGTGCGAACATTCACGCGCCCGCACGTTAATCCCTGCTAAAGTCGCGCGCAAATGAAAACTTACCTGTTGGGTGTGGCCGGCCGGCCACCGTTCATCCGCACCCTGCTGGCTGGCAGCCTGCTGTTCAGCGCCGCCCTGGCCGAGCAGGTCAGTCCTGTGGCTGCCCTCGCCTTCGACTCCGGGCAGCCGGACACGGCCCGGGCGCTGCAGCAGGCGATCAGCGAAGGCGATCCGTGGCAGCAGCTGGACTGGACGTTCACGATGCGGCCATCTGTTCTGTACCGCCAGTACCTGGACGAACGTGGTGGCGATCTGTTCAGTCCCCGCCTGTCGACCACGCTCCAGGTGCGCTTCGGCGAGCGGCCATTGGACACGGTCCGCCGCGCCATCCGCCTCGAGCGGGCTTTGCGGGCCCACGACCGGGCCCGGCGGCTGGAGACGCGTAACGCGCTGCTGGCTTTCGCCGAGCTGGTGCTTGCCCAGGACGCGCATGCCGCCGCAGTCAGCGCACTTGCTGCGCTCGCGCAGGACGTATCACCTGCCGCCCGGCAGTCGGCCGAACTCGAAGTGCGCACGAAGGAAGCCGCGCTGGAGTCAGCCCGCCGCGATGCGACTCTTTTTGGACTGTCAGGCCTGGCGGCTTTCGAGGCGCTGCGTTTCAAGCTGCCGGATGCACCACGCATCAGTCAACTGTCGGCGTACCGGCTGCAGGAACTGGCGCTGGCGGAAGCGGAGACCCGTTTCCTGGAGGCAGGTGGTGCCGGTGTGCTGCGGGACTTCCGGTTAGGCATTGGTTACCGCACCAGTGGTATCGACCTGGACCTGGAGACCGGGCTGCTGGCTGGCCGGCCCGGACTGCGGCTGGGCACCATCCACCCGGGTGGCCGGGCCCGCATGGAAGTCAGGGTCAGCGCCGAACTGGCGATAGGCGACAGCCTGGCCGACCTGCCGGTACTGCAGGAAGATGTCGAACTGGCGGCAGAGGAACTGTCCCGACTGAGCGAGCAGTTGTGGGCGGACTGGCTGGTGGCGCTGCGTGATGCTGAACTTGCGGAGGAAGCACTGGCGGTGGAGGAAGCGTTCCTGGTGGAAGCCCAGGCGGCGCTGACCGAAGCCACAGAAGCGTTGCTGCTGCTGCCTGCTGATGCGGAAGAACGGGAAGTCACCCGATTCACCACCGCCGTCGAGCGGGCCGGGCGGGAGGTGCAGCGCCTGACCACGCGGGTGCACCGGGCATGGATCACTTACGTGCGCAGGCATCATGACCTGCTGGAAGCTGGGGAGGGTGGCTGGGAAGTGCGGGAGTGAGGCTGGGTATATCGTGACGTGCGATGGCGACCTGACCGCTCGAGACTGATACACGTGTCAAGGGACACCCAGTTTCCCGCAGTTGGGGGACGTCCAGCTTCCTGCATGATGTTGGGCCCATTGGTTGTTGACCTGCGCTTCTACTTGCCTGAGGCGGTACCTTGTACCGTCGATTTTCATGACGTGGCGGTGGTGGAGTAGCCGGGCGAGGATCTCGTCTCCAACGAGCATGTCCGGCCATTGGCTGATGGTTATCTTGCTGGTGCTGACGTTTGCTTACCTCTCGCAACGGCGAC
>CAYPKV010000158.1:0-3955 GCA_964411415.1 uncultured bacterium | reverse complement strand
GCAGCGCAAGCATGTGATCGAAGAAGCGCCGCTGCTCAGCTGACGGTTCGCCGATGAACATGGTGCGTTCGAGTTCACTTAAGTAGCCCCACACGTCCGCGCCGGCGCCGGTGACGAGAGTCTGACCGGCTTCGAACATCGCGTTGTTCGCCAGCGCGTGTGGCAGGGCGCTGGCCGGCCCGATCTGACCGCGGTAGATGGCCAGGGCGCCGCTGATCCAGCGGTTGTACGAGCGGTCGCCGGTGCCGAGTTCGGCGTGCATGGCGGCGGTCGCCTCAGTGCAGGCGCGCGCGACGACCTCGTTCTCACGCAGGCCCGGCCTCGTGTACTTCTGCAGCAGCCGGTGGGCATGGTCGCCCCAACGGATGCTCTCGCGAATCAGTTCGAGTTCGCGTTCGGACTTCACTGCCATCTGCCGGTCAAGCAGGTGTGACACCTGCCGCACCGTGACGTGCTGGCTGAGCGGGAACGGGCGGAAGCCCATGACTGGTGGGTAACCGTCGTAGTCGACGCCGATCGTGCCGCTGCTCAGTCCCTGCGCTTTCAGGTGGTCGAGCAGCAGCAGGAGCGGGTGCCGCTCGCCCGGGTACTCCGGGTAGGAGACGACGTTCTCCGCCTCGCCCAGCAGCTCGGCATGCTCGACTTCAAGCCGTGGGACGAACAGGGTGCGTTCGCCCTCACGGCTGATTATGAGCGCGATCGGCCGTTCCGTGGCAGCGAAGATGAAGCCCGAGTAGTACTGGACGAACTGGTCGTCGAACAGCACCAGGGCGGACACCTCGGGCGGCAGGTGCGTGAAGGCAGCTGCCGCCCGGCCGGCGCGTTCGGCCCGGCTGATCACTGGCGCGGAACGTGCCGGGCCAGGAAGTCGCCGACCTTCTCGATCCACAGGTCGTGCTCCTCCACCTGCGGCGAGTGGCCGGAGTTCTCGAAGATCACCAGTTCGCTGTTGGGCAGGCCGGCATGGATCTCCTCGGAGGCGACGACGGGCGTGATCCAGTCATGCCGGCCGACGGTGATGAGCACGGGCACGTCAACGAACGGCAGGAGCGGCCGCACGTCGTAGTTCACGTTGTTCCGCGCGAACGCCCAGTTGTGCGTCGCGTGGTGGATCTGCATGGCGGCGACGGCGGCGGCGTCACGCTCGGGGTCCTTGATGACGTTGTAGAGCGGCATGATCTGGCGGATCTGCTCGCGGAAGTCATCGTCCGAGTGGGTCTCGCCGCGGAACATACGTTCCACGCCCTCGCGGTCCGTGACGTACGGGCTGTTGAAGGCGTTGTCGCGGGCCAGGTGCTCGAAGTCGTTGCTGGCCGCGGTGTCGCGCAGGACGACGGCGTGCAGGTTGTGCTGGAAACGCGTCGCGTACTGCAGGGCGATCATCCCGCCGTAGGAGCCGCCGGCGATGACGATCTTGCCCAGGTCCAGCTTGCGGCGCAGTTCCTCCAGGTCAGCGCAGAACTGCTCGAACGAGAAGGGCGGAACCTGCTCCGATGAACCGCTGCCCCGCTGGTCGTAACTGATGATGCGGTAACGGTCCGCCAGGTCGGCGTACACGCGCCAGTCGCCGGAGCTGTTGCTCATCCCCGGAGCACCGTGCAGCGTGACGATGGCGGGCAGGTCGGTCTCAGTGTCGTTGTAGTGCAGCTTCGCGCCGTTGATCAGGATGGTCTTCACTTGTGCCACACCTCGCGGAGTACGCGCATGATGTTGCCGCCGACTGCCTTGCTGATGTCTTCGTCGCTGTAACCGTGTTTCACGAGCCAGCGGATGATGTTCGGGAATGATTCACTGGGGTTCTCCAGGCCATCAACGAACTCCACTTTCGGGTACTCCGCCTGACCACGGGAAGAACCGATGGACAGTGCCTCACTCAGCGCGTCATGCAGGCCGACATGATCACCGAACAGCAGGTCAGGTCCGAACGCCACGTGATCGATCCCAACCAGGTTCGCGCAGTACTCGAAATGCTCCATGAACGAATCCAGCGTATGCCGCGGCTGGTTCTTCGTGATCGTCGTATGCGGAGCCGCTTCGATACCGATCACACCACCCTTCTCAGCACACGCGCGAATCGTGTCATCATCCTTCAGGCGCCGTGAGTTCCACAGGGCCCGCGCACCAGCATGCGTGATGAACACCGGTTTATCCGAGTACTCGATGGTATCCAGGCCCGTCTGATCACCAGAGTGACTGATGTCAATGGCGATACCAAGCTGATTCATGCGCTTCACAGCCTGCCGGCCGAAGATGGTCAGGCCACCGTCACGCGGTTCCTTCAACCCGGCACCCAGGGCGTTACCCTCGCTGTAAGCGATACCCATGGACCTGACACCAAGACCGTAGAGGATGTCCAGGCGATCGAGTTCATTCTCGATCATCGCAGCACCCTCGAGTGAGATCACGAACGCGACCTTACCGTTCCTCTTCGCGTTGACGATATCCTCAGTGGTAGTGGCAACCACAACCAGGTCCTGATGAGCGATATCCGACAGGCGCATGCCGATGTCGTAGATGATGTCATCCCACTTCCAGCCCCACTTGCTGGTGATCATGGCCGTACCGTTCATCATGTTGTCGAACACGACGTCCATGCCACTGGCAGCCAGACCCTCGTAACCAGTCCAGTCACGACCCTGCCGGCGCCACGGCCAGAACTCACTCAGGTTCTTCGGAGCCACGAACGCGTGATCATGCAGTGAGATGACCAGGTGATCCCGGAAGATACCCTCAACCCGCTGCTCCTGCTCCGCAGTAACCTCAACCTGCATGCTGTTCGGCACCCGGTTCAACTCAGGAACAAGCTCAAACTCCTGAAAATCAACCCCAGCCTCAAGATACTGAAAAGACTTATAACCGTCATACTTCTTACGCCATGAAGACACTGCTGTAACTCCTTAAATCAGCTGCGCGGATCGAAGTGATCCCGCAGGAAGTTGCCGAACATGTTGAAGGCGAGCACGGTCAGGGCGATGAACAGCCCGGGCCAGATCGCCAGAACCGGTTTGGACCACAGGTACGCCTGGGCGTTCTGCAGCATGTTGCCCCATGAAGCCAGTGGCGGCTGGATACCAAGGCCCAGGTAGCTGAGTGACGCTTCGGTCAGGATCGACCAGCCGATACCGAGGGTGCCCAGCACGATCATCTGCGGCAGCACCTGCGGCAGGATCTGCCTGACGATGACGCGTGGGTGCCCGGCTCCGAGCGCCTGGCTGGCTTCGACGAACTCGCGTTTGCGGTACTTGTTGAACTCCGCGTGCACGACCCGGGCCATCTGCGCCCAGAAGCCGAGTGCCACTGTCGCGATGACGACCGGCGGGCTGCTGCCGAACGCCGTCACGATCGCGATGATCAGGAAGAAGTTCGGGATCGCCATGAAAACGTCGACCAGTCTCATGACGATCGTCTCGGTCACCCCGCTGAAGTAACCGGCGAGCGCACCGGCGGCGGTGCCGACCACCAGGCCGATGAGCATCGACAGCACACCGACGCTGAGCGAGATGCGGCCGCCGGCCATGATGCGGGCCAGCACGTCACGGCCCAGCTCGTCGGTGCCGAGCCAGTGCTCAGCCGAGGGGGCTTTCATGATCGCGAGCGCGTTGTTGCGCTGCGGGGACTTCGTGTATATGTACGGGCCGGCGACGGCTCCGAACACCAGCACGATGATGAGCAGCAGGCCCGTCAGGCCGGCGGGGTTGCGCAGCAGCCTGGCCACGAAACTGCGCCGGTTGCGGCGGGGGCTCACGGCGACTGCGACGTCAGCCATGGCGCACCCGCGGATCGACTATCGCGTAAAGGATGTCGGTGACGATGTTCACCACCACCACGATGGCGCCCGCCAGCAGGGTCACGCCCAGCACTACGGGGTAATCACGGCCGTTGGCAGCTTCGATGGCCAGGCGGCCCAGGCCGGCCCAGCCGAAGACGCTCTCGATGACGACTGAACCGGAGAACA
>CAYPKV010000157.1:0-3981 GCA_964411415.1 uncultured bacterium | reverse complement strand
CACTCCTGACAGTGAACTGCTGAACGCTCTGGCACCGACGGTGAGTGACCTGGCGCAGGCTGAATCACCTGAGGCCGCTGAGCCGGAATCCAGCCAGGTCGGCGAGCCCGGCCCTGACGCCGGTGCACCAGAGCCAGCTGACCCGACCGAAGCAGACGGCCAGCGCTCCGCCACCGATACTGAACGCGCCGACTCGACTGCGACTCCCGGTGCCGACGAACTGCCGCTTGCCGATGCCAGTGCGCGGCCTGAAGACTTCCATGATGGCGAGTCCGCCCGGGACTTCATGGAACCCGATCCGAACCTGCTCAGACGCCTGGAAGAACGGCGCCAGCAGATGCTCGCCGACACCGCCGGCATGGAAGTCGCCTCGCTTGACAGCAGCGCGCAGCAGTCTGACCGCGGCGCGGGTGATCCCGGTGGCCACGGTCCGGACAGCAGCCTTCCTGCCGGTCCGGAAGAGGTCGAGTTCGGTTTCGGTGATGCTGAGCTCGAGCTCGCCGCTGAGGAGCTCCTGGACGGTGGCCGGACCACCACCCAGGCGAGCCCCGACACCGTCTTCACCGACTCCGGAGACACCGGGCTGACCTCTGGCGGTTTCAGCCGTACCACGGAGGCGCCCGTGCAGCAGGCCGCCCTTTCAGCAGCTCACCTCGCGGTGGTCAGGGATTACTTCCTGCCGGCCGCCGAGTGACCCCCATCCAGGAGAGGTAATTTTCAGATGTCACATAACCTGACCGAAACAGCTGACCGGAGCACCGCGGCCCTGCCCGGGCTGCTCGAGCGCCTGCAGACGGCCGTGAGTGAAGTACAGAAGGTCGTCGTCGGCCAGGAGCAGGCGGTCAGTGAACTGTTCATCGGCCTGCTCAGCGGCGGTCACGTGCTGATCGAAGGTACGCCCGGCCTGGGCAAGACGCTGCTCGTCCGTACGCTCGGCACGGTGTGCGGCATGAAGTTCTCGCGCATCCAGTTCACACCCGACCTGATGCCGGCTGACATCACCGGTACGGTCGCGCTCTATCACGACGAGCACGGGGCGGCCCGCACGCGCTTCCAGCCGGGACCGGTGTTCGCCCAGATGGTGCTGACCGACGAGATCAACCGGGCGACGCCCAAGACCCAGTCGGCGCTGCTCGAAGCGATGCAGGAGCACACGGTGACGGTCGCCGGGCAGCAGCACGCGCTGCCGCGTCCGTTCTTCGTGCTGGCCACCCAGAACCCGATCGACATGGAAGGCACCTACACGCTGCCTGAAGCGCAGGTCGACCGCTTCATCTGCAAGGTCATCGTGCCCTTCCCAGCTCCGGACGTCCTCGACCGGGTACTGCAGCAGACGACTGAGGCAGAGAACGTCACTCCGGTACAGATGCTCACGCCCGAGGAGATCCTGGAACTGCAGGTACACGTCCGCGATGTCGTGGTGCCGCAGCACGTGCGGGCCGCGGTGGTGCAGCTGGTCACGGCCAGTCAGCCGGAGCGGCCCGAGGCGACTCCTGAAGTGCGCCGCTTCGTCAGTTACGGGGTCAGTCCGCGTGGTGCCCAGTCGATGATCCTGGGTGCCAAGGCACTCGCCCTCATGCAGGGACGTTTCAACGTCGCCTTCAGCGACCTGGCGGCCGTGGCCCTGCCGGTGCTGCGCCACCGCATCCAGCTGAACTTCGAGGCAGAAGCCGAGCAGGTGACGGCGGAAGACCTGATAAGCCAGCTGGCGAGCCGGTTCCTGAACGCCAGCAGGTGAAACCGCTGCTGGACAGCACACTCCTGGCGCGACTCAAGCCGTACCGGCTTGCGGTCCGGACGGCCCGCGCCTCAGGCGGCATCGGTGAACGCACTTCACGCCGCAAGGGTCTGGGCATGGAGTTCGAAGACCACCGTGAGTACCAGCCGGGCGATGACATCCGCCACCTGGACGTGCACGTGTGGTCGCGCCTGGGTGTGCACGCTGTCCGGCAGTTCGCGCGCCAGCAGCAGCTGGCCGTCACCGTGCTCGTAGACTGCAGCGCCTCGATGGCGGCAGGCAGTCCGGCCAAACTCGAGCTGGCCGTGAAACTGGCCGCGATGATCGCCCAGCTGTCCGTCAGTGGCAGTGACCGGGTCCGGGTCGGCGCCATCTCAGCCGGTAAGCTCCGCTGGTACGCGCCCTGCGACAACCAGCGCCAGCTGGCACAGCTGTTCCGCTGGCTCGCCGGACTCAGACCCGCCGGCAGCACGGACCTGCGCGCCGCGGCGCTGCGCAGCCGGCCGCTGCTGTCAGGTGAGGGCATGCTGGTCGTCATCAGCGACTGGCTTTGCACCGAACGGCAGCAGGCGCTGAAGATCTGGCAGGCCAGCGGCCAGGAGGTCATCGGACTGCAGGTGCTCGCAGCTGAGGAGCTCGACCCCGCCCTGAACGGCAGCGGACCGGTGAACCTGACCGACAGCGAGAGCGGAACCGCCCTGCAGGTCGACCTGGGACCGGCCACCTTCTCGGAGTACCGGCAGGTGCTGGACAGCTTCCTGGAATCACTGCGCGCCAGCCTCGTCGCCGGTGCGGGCCGCCGTTTCCTGTACCCAAGTGGGGCTGACCTGGAGCGCGAGGTCCTTGCCGGCTGGCGTGAAAGCGGGTTCGTCCGTTGAGCCTGACCCAGCCCTGGTGGCTCCTCCTGCTCGCACTGCTGCCAGTGATAATCGCGCTGCATTCACGGCGACGCCGCAGTCTGACCGTGCCGAGCCTGCTCATCTGGCAGCAGGTCGCCACCGTGAGTTCAGCCGCCCGGCCGGCCCGTCGCCTGCCGCGTCCGAACCTTCCCCTCATCCTGCAGCTGCTGGCGGTGACCGTACTGGCCCTTTCACTGGCCCAGCCCGTCCTGCAGGACACCCGGCCGCCTGACCACTGGCTGGTCCTGATCGAAGCCCCGGCCGACCGGGCCGCAACCGCACAGCTGCTCAGCACCAACAGCCGGTCGCTGCTGACCATGGTCGAGGTCTCCGGCGCACCGACCGTCAGGGCACTGCGGGTTCAGGACCGGCGCCTGCCCGTTCTCGATCAGCCGGTCCTGAGTGACGAGCCGGCTGACTGGCCCGCCGCCATCCGGCTGGCGAGCGGAACCGTCCTGGACGGCGAAGATACGCTGGTAACGGTCATCGGCACACCCGCCTCGGTCCGGGAGGCTGCCAGCCTGCTGGCACGGCTGCTCCCGGAAGCCCGCACGGCGTTCACGGTCGTGGGCGAGGACCTGCCCAACAACCGTTTCAGCCATGTTGAACTGACCGAACTGAACGGTGGCATGAGTGTCAGCGGCACCGTCGCTGCCGACAGTGAGCTGATCATCCGTTTCGAACCGGCTGGCGGCGGGCAGACGCTGACCTGGTCGGCGCTCGCAACTACAGACCGCAGCTTCGACGTCGCCCTTGAGCTGCCGGGGGCCGGTGAGCTGTCGCTGTCCCTGCCTGACGATGCGGTTCCGGCCGATAACGTGATCCGCTTCCAGCTGCTGGACCAGAGCCGGCCGACCCGTTTCGCGTGGGACAGTGCAAGCGCGGCCGAGCTGGAACGTGCGCTGCTGGCAGCCGGAGCACAACCGGCGGACCAGAAGGCGTCCCAGCTGCTGGTGGCTGCCGGCCCGTCCGCGGACGCGCAGCTGGTGTGGGGCGCCGTTACGGAACCGGCCCGCCTTACTGACAACAGACTGCAGGTGCACCCGCACCGGCTGACCCGGGGCATCGACTTCAGCGGACTGCAGTTGGAGCGCAGCGCCGTACTGGACACCCAGCCCGGGGACGAGGTGCTCTTAAGCGTGCCGGACGGCCCTGTGGCGCTGCTGCGAACCGGTACCGCACCTGCACAGGTCCTGACAGGCTTCGGTCCGGCTGACAGCAACTGGTCGGCACTGCCGTCGTTCCCGGCGTTCGTGGCGCGGGTAACGGAGCTGTTCGATCCCGGTGCCGGCAGCCGGCTGGGCCGGCACTGCGTGGTCGGCCTGCCGTGCAACGTCCCGGCCG
>CAYPKV010000156.1:0-4111 GCA_964411415.1 uncultured bacterium | reverse complement strand
GTCGGAGAACAGGAAAGGCTCCTGCGGTACGAGGCCGATGTGGCGGCGCAGCACCTCGAGCGGGAACTCGCGGATGTCACGGCCATCTATCAGGATCTCGCCCTCGGTCGGGTTCACCATGCGGGTGATCAGCTGCACGATCATCGTCTTGCCGCTGCCGGTGCGACCGGTGATGCCGAACGAACTGCCGGCCGGGATGCGGAACGAGACGTCGTTCAGCGCCTTCGTGCTGCCGAAACTGAGTGAGACGTTGCGGAACTCGATCTCGCCCTTTATCTCGCGCAGGCTGTAGTCGGTGCGGCTGCTGTCGCGGACCCGCGGCTGCTCGTCGAGGATCTCCTTGAGGCGGCCCCATGAGGTGATGCCGCGCTGGAACACACTGGCGATCCAGCCGAGCGCGATGATCGGCCAGCTCAGTGCTTCGAACAGCAGGAGAAAAGCGCTGAACTGGCCGATGCTCAGTTCCGCTCCGATGCCAAGCACCTGCCGGCCGCCGACAAGCAGGATGACTGAGGTGGTCAGGCCGAACAGTACTTCCATGAGGGGGAAGAGCGGTCCGTCGGCACGTACCAGGCTCAGGTTCCGGTTGATGAACTCGTCGTTCAGGCGTCCGAACTTGGCGAGCTCGCGGTCCTCGATGCCGAAGCCTTTGACGACCCTGATGCCGCTGAAGTTCTCCTGGGCCATGGCGGAGATGTCCGAGAACTGCTGCTGGACCTTCTCGTAACGGCGGTGCACGACGCGCAGGATGAGGAAGAAAGTCAGCGTCGTGAGCGGCACGAGCACAAGGGTCAGCAGCGTCAGCTGCAGGCTGATGCCGGCCATCCGGCTGAAGCTGAAGATGAGCAGCATCAGCGTGTTGAAGCCCTGGAAGATCCCTACGCCGACGAACATGCGGACCATGTTCAGGTCAGCGGTCAGGCGGGCGATCATGTCACCGACGCGGTTGTTGTCGTAGTAGTGGGCGTCGAGCCGGGTGAAATGGTCGAACAGGTCACGGCGCATGTCGAACTGGATGTCCCAGCTGGCACCCAGGATGGTACGCCGCACGATGATGAGCACCACGGCAGCCACGCCGACAGCACCGAGCACGCCGAGCACGTACCACCAGACGTTCTGCATGGTCATGGTGCCGGTCGCGAGTGCGTCGATGGCAGAGCCGGTGATGAGCGGAGCGAGGGTCGCCGTGAACGATGACACGATGATCATCAGCAGACCGACTCCGAACTGCCACGGGTAGCGTTTCACATAACCGTAGACGTCACGAATTGCCTGCAACTTGAAAGAGACCTGCCTATCTAGGGGTGCGAATGCCTGCTGTGCGGCCCCGTGTGCCGCGCAAAAGACCCCCGGCGGTCAACGGCGGGGGTATATCGGCGAACGCCATTATACAGAGTGACCCTGCAGCTGCAAGCAGTCGGGTCACCGGGCCTGCTGAAGGTCGCCGTACGGTTCACCGTTCAGTGTCAACCGGAAAGTGACCATCGGTTCGGCGGTGTCGAAGGTACCCTGCACCCACTCGCCGCCCGACACCTGGCGCTGGCTGACCAGGAACTCCTGACCTTCAAGCGAGGTCGCGTATACGCGGGCGGTCATCTGCGGGATGCCGGGTTCGATGAACCAAACGTAAGCGAGGCCACGCTCTTCGGGACTCAGCACGTGAATGTCCGGATCGGGCACCGGGATGAGACGCGGGTGTTCGTTCACCGTCAGTACCAGCGTGCCGCCGCTCACCCAGCTGCCGGCTTCCGGCTCCTGGGCCACCACACCGGCCGGCTGCGCTGTGTCGCTGATCGTTACCACCCGGATGTCGAAGCCACGCGCGGCTGTACGGGCCTGACTCAGCTGCATGCCTATGAACGACGGCAGGGGTTCCATGTCCGAGTCACCCGCGGCCACAGCCAGTTCCAGGCGGGCGCCTTCCAGGGCGAACTCTTCACCGGCAGCCGGGTCCTGACGGACGATGGTGCCCGGGCGTGCAGTCACGTCGCGCACCTGCAGGATGCTCAGCTGCGCTTCCTCCAGACCGGCGTCCAGCGCGGCCACAAGGGCCTGCTCGAGGGTCAGGCCGGTCAGGTCCGGCAGGACGGCACTCGGCACGGGTTCGCCGGAGCTGACGAGCAGGTTGAGCAGCGTGCCTTCAGCCACGGCCGTTCCGGCCGTCTCGCTCTGGGCGATGACGGTGCCGGCAGGCAGGTCCGAAGGCAGGAACGACACCGTTCCGGCTGACAGCGGACCTGAAGCCAGCTGCCTGTCGACGTCGGCAGGCCACTCCAGGCCGGTCAGGTCCGGCACGATGAGCGGCCGCACCTGGTCGAGCGGGAACGCGTACTCGAGCGTGACCTCGCTGCCACGCGGCAGGACCGTTCCGGCGGCCGGCTCGGTTGCCAGCACCGTTCCGGGTGTTTCGGCAGAGGAGACCGCCACCGGTTCGGCCCGCAGGCCGGCTTCAGCCAGCCGGGTCAGTGCGGGGTTCACCAGCAGGCCGGTCACGTCGCTGACCGTCACCGCTGCACTGTTGGTGCGCTGGTACCAGGAACCGAGCAGGGCGACAGCTGCCAGCAGCAGGATCGCCAGGGCGAGGCTGTTGTTGACGGTTGATTGCGGGAGCGTGGTGCTGCGCACCTGTTTCACCTGGATGCGTGAGGCAGGCATGCTCTCCGGTGGCGTCGGTGCGCTGGTCGGAGTGCCGGCGTCGGCCCAGGCCATGCCGTACACCCGGGCGCTGCGGCCGCTGCGGCGGATGTCGCTGGCTTCGACAGTGAAGCCGGCAGCTTCGATCGCTTCCTGCAGTTCAGGATCGACGTTGTGCAGCCGGCCACCGGCAGGCTGGTGCCAGGCTACGTAATGAGCGCCGGGCCGGGAGACGACGTCGAACAGGGCGGCATGCCCGGAGCGTTGCAGTTTCCTGAGGCCACGACGGTACAGCTCGAAGCTGCGTTCCAGTTCCGGACTGACGTCGAACCAGAAGATGCGCAGTACTGAACCATCCGGCGCGGAAGCTTCGAAGAGCGTTTCACGCTGCCCCGAATGCTCCTCGCGCAGGATCTCGTATTTGCCGTCAAGCAGTGGCATGTGTGCGCACCCGCCTGGTGTTCAGGGCTGACCCTCAGTCTGCGCCCGGTGTGGGGCGGGGGTCCAGCGGCGTTCCCGGACGTTCACCGGCCTCGCGGCGCTTGTCTTCACCGGTGCTTGCGGGCCGGACGTCGACCTCGGAATCGCCGGAAGGCGGTGGTTCACGGCGGGCGGATTCAGCTTCGATCCAGGCCGCGATCTCCTCCGCTGACAGTCCTTCAGCCAGCTTGTCCATGGCTTCATGAATGACCTTGCCGTCGATGGTCTCGCGGTGCAGCAGCGCGTTGGCCACGGCTTCGACAGCGACCCAGTTCTCATCGATGATGCGGTGGGTGCGGTCGTAGGCGGTGCTCAGGATCTCGTGGACCTGCTCTTCCAGCTGCCGGGCGGTCTCCTCACTGAAGTCCTTGCGGCGGCTGATCTCACCACCGAGGAAGACCGGCTGGTCGTCAGAACCCCAGGAGATGTACTCGTGCTCACCCATGCCCAGGTCGAAGACCATCTTCTTGGCCAGGTCAGTGGCCTGCCTCAGGTCGTTCGAGGCGCCGGACGAGATGGTGCCGGTCAGGCGCTTCTCCGCCACCCGGCCGCCGAAGGCCACGATCAGCTGCTGGCGGAAGCGTTCGACGTTGTAGAGCAGTTCTTCCTTGGCCAGCGGAGCCATGAAACCGCCAGCAGAGCCGCGCGGCATGATGGTCACCTTGCGGATGCTGCCCAGGCCGGGCTGCGCGGCGAAGGCGATGGCGTGGCCTGCCTCGTGATAGGCCAGGGCCTGCCGCTCTTCCTTCGTGGGGGAGAGGCTGCTGCGCCGCAGACCCAGGGTGATGCGGTCGAGCGCCTCGTTGAAATCGGTCCAGCTGATGATCTGCTTGCTGCTGCGGGCCGCGATGAGTGCAGCCTCGTTGGTGAGGTTCTCGAGGTCCGCACCGGAGAACATCGGCGTGGCGCCGGCCAGCCGCTCGAGGTCAACGTCTTCGGCGATGGGCTTGTTGCGCACGTGCACCTTGAGGATGTCGCGCCGTTCGCTCAGCGTGGG
>CAYPKV010000155.1:0-4111 GCA_964411415.1 uncultured bacterium | reverse complement strand
CTCAACGTCTACCCGGTTCCTGACGGTGACACCGGCACCAACATGCACCTGACCCTGCAGTCGGTACGCCGGCAGTTCACCGAACTGGAACAGGTGACGATGGACAGTTTCGCCCGCGCCCTGTCTTACGGTTCGCTGCTTGGAGCCAGGGGCAACTCCGGCGTCATCCTCTCACAGATACTCAAAGGTTTCGCGGAGAGCGTGCGGAGCCAGCAGAGCATCGGCAGTACGGAGCTGGTCAGCGCCCTCAAGTCTGCCACCCAGTCCGCCTACGCTGCGGTGCTCAAGCCGGTCGAAGGCACGATACTGACGGTGGTCCGCCGGCTGGCTGACGCTGCTGAAGCTGCCAGGCACAAGCGGCCGCTCGAGATACTGCATGACGCGCACCGCGCCGGGCTTGAAGCACTCCGTCAGACACCTGAACTGCTGCCGCTGCTCAAAGAAGCCGGCGTCGTCGACGCCGGTGGCCTGGGGCTGCTGCGGATATTCGAGGGCATGATCGCCCACTTCGAAGGCCGTGACCTGCCCCCGCCGCCGAAAGTGGAGACGCGGGCCCAGCTTCAGTTCGAAGAGAGCGAACTCGGGTTCTGCACGGAGTTCCTGCTGGCGGAGTCGACAGCCTCGGCTGCCGACATACGTGAGCTTGTCGAGCCGTTCGGTGACTCCCTGCTCATTGTGGGCGCTGAAGGGTTCATCAAGGGGCACATCCACACCCAGGAGCCGGAAGCGCTGCTCGGCCTCGTCGCCCGGCATGGCCGCATGGTCCAGACCAAGGTCGAGGACATGAGCGAACAGCATTCCGAGATCCTGGCCGGGGCCGAACTGACCGCCGAACTGGCACACACCTCTGGTGTCGTCGCGGTCGCTGACGGTTACGGCATCACCAAGGCGTTCCGGACCCTGGGTGCCCGTGTCGTTGGTGGCGGTCAGACCCGCAACCCGAGTGTCGAGGACATAGCCGATGCGGTGCGCAGCGTGCCCGCGGCTGAGGTGCTCATCCTGCCCAACAACCCGAACATCGTCCTGGCCGCAGAGAAAGCCGTCAGCCTGTTCGATGACCGAATCGTGCGTGTGCTGCCTACCCGTACGTACGGCCAGGGCCTCGCCGCACTGCTTTCGTTCGATGCGGACTCCCGCCTGGAAGACGCTTTCGCGGGACTGCAGGCCGCTGCTGCTGCCGCCGTCACCTTCGAGGTCACCCAGGCGACGCGGTCAGCTACCGTAGATGGCGTCACCGTCAGCGAAGGTGACTGGCTCGGTATGGTCGACGGAGAGATCCGGCTGACCGCCGCGTCACCTGAAGCTGCCCTGCTGGCCCTGGCCGGACATCATGCCGGCGACGCTGAACTGGCCACCCTGTTCCACAACGCCTCCGTCACAGCTGAAGCGGCAGGGGAGGCTGAGGCCGGGCTGAACGGCCTGCTGCCGGAACTGGAACTGGAAGTTCATGCCGGTGCCCCCGATGCGTATCCGTACGTGATGATCCTGGAGTGAGGGGCCATGCGGACCAGGCTGCTGACGCTGGTTCTGACCCTGGTGCTCGGCACTGCCCAGGCGGCCTGCGAGGCTGAGCTGCGCCAGCTCGAGCGCGGGCTGCCCGCCGGCATGCCAGCCGGCAGCCGGGCCGCCCAGCTGTTGTACGGAGCAGTCGAACTGATCGAACCGGCGCTCCCTGCCTGGCGTCATCAGGCGACCGTGCCCCTGGCCGCTGCTGAAGCCGGCTACGGTGCAGTCAACTGGCTGGTCGGCCGTGACCTGCTGCCCGACGAGTGGCGCCGTGACCGGCTGGACGAAGATGTGTGGCTGGACATGCTCAGCTCGTTCCTGGACTGGTACGACATCGAACCGCTCTCTCTCCCTGTCAGCACCGCCGATCCCGTTGCCGACCTGGCCAGAGTGCTCGACCTGGTCGGCAAAGCTGTCCGGCCTGTCGCTGTTATCGCCCATGATGAGAACCAGGAAGTCAGTTTCGTCGGGGTCATCTGGAACTGGTCGAGCTACCCGCGCCTGCTCGTAAGTCAGCTGGAACCCGGCACGTCGGTCGCAGGGGGGACGGACGCGGTGCTCGCTGAACTGGGCAACTGCGCCGTCACGGTCGAGCGTTATGCGCTCGCGCCAGCTGCGACTGCCTGGCGGCTGTTCGTAGGTACCGGTGAATCGACCATGTTCGTCCTGGCTTCCGAGCCGGCCCGGCCGCATCTGCCGCTCGCAGTCAGCCAGGACGAGGTGCTCGAGTTCCTGCAGTTCCAGGCAGACGACGTTGCCGGCACCGGTGTGTTCTCAGCTGCGTTCTCAGGTCAGGAGATCGGTTTCGGAGCGATCCTCAGCATGGTCGCGCAGATCAGGACCAACGTCTCGCCACTGCAGCTGAACCGTTACCTGCAGGTGCCACCGCGGCTGCCTCAGTGAGCTGAACGTATCGCCTGGTTGACGTCGTCACGCATCTTCAGCGTCGCCTCGCGGGCGCGGTCCGCGTAATCTTCTGTGTCCCGTCCGAAGTAGGTGAGGCTGCGGCTCGCGCTGACCAGGCCACCCAGCCCGCCCGAGTCGAACGCTGCCGCGGCAGCACTCGCGGTACCACCCTGGCTGCCGTAACCGGGCAGCAGGAAGATGGCGCGCGGCATGAGCCAGCGGAAATGCGCGATCTGTTCACGGGTGAGGGTAGCGCCGATGACTGCCCCGATGTGTGCGTAGCCGGCCGGATCGGCAGCGCCGATGAGCGTCGCCTCCTCACCGAGTTCAGCTACGCGGCGTGCCACGTGTTCGGCGACACTGACGCCGCTGGCGTCACGCAGTTCCTGGAAGTCTGCGCCACCGGGGTTGGACGTCCGTACGACCACGAACACTCCGCGGCCGTGCTCGAGCGCCCGGTCGGTGAACGGCAGCAGGCTGTCGGTACCCATCCACGGGTTGACGGTCAGTGCGTCACTGGCGAACACCCCATCGGCGAGCCACGTTGCCGCGTATGCTTCCGCGGTGGAATCAAGGTCACCGCGTTTGCCGTCGCTGAGCAGCGGCACCCCGCGTTCACGGATGTCAGCCTGCAGCTGCGCCAGGGCGATCAGGCCCGGGATGCCGAGCGCTTCGAAGAACGCCACCTGGGGCTTGTAACAGGCGACCAGGTCATGGGTCGAATCGATTATGCGGCGGAAGTACATGACGATGGCACGGGCGGTCTTCGCCGGATCGCCATCGAAGGCTTCAGGGTCGGTGGAAGCGTGCAGCGCCGGCCTGGGATCTATGCCCAGGCAGACGCGCGTGTCGAGTTCCTGCACGCGGTGGTGCAGTCTGACGGCGAACGGTGCGGCCACCAGTGCTTCAGTCCCCGGCCTTGCCGGACTTGCGGGCAAGCCGTTCCTGACGGCGGCGCTGGGCACGGTTCATGCCCTGCTGCTGCGGGGGCCGGCTGGCTGGCTGGCCCCCCGGGGCTGCCACTCCGGCTGCTGCTGCACTGCCACCGAACACCGGCATGGGGGTAGCCGTCATCGAGTCTTCGCCGCCTTCGTAGGAGAGTGGTGCCTGCCGGGCAGGCTGGGCCCGCTCGAGTGGCTGGTTCACCTGGACCTGAACCCGGAACAGCAGTCTGGCCACGTCCATCTTGATCTGGGCCGTCATCTCTTCGAACAGGTTGAAAGCCTCGAAGGCGTACTCCTGCAGCGGGTTGCGCTGGCCGTAGCCGCGCAGGCCGATGCCCTGGCGCAGCACGTCCATGTTGTGGAGCTGTTCCTTCCAGTGCTGGTCGACGACCTGCAGGACGATGAAACGTTCCAGCTGCCGGAGCAGGTCTTCGCCCAGCTCCTGGCCGCGGCCTTCGTAGAACTCCTCGACGACGGGTACGAGCATGTCGGTAGCGTCGTCAGGGCTCATGGTGCGGAGCTGTTCGAAGTCGAACGATTCCAGCTGGGGGATCGCCTCGACGAGAGCGGTGCGCAGCGTCGTGACGTCACGCTCTTCGGGTTCCAGCTCGGGGTTCAGGTGCCGCTGGTTCTGGGCGTCGACGAAGTCGGCGATCATGTCGAGCACCGCTTCCTTCATGTCGGTACCGAGCAGTACCTGGCGGCGCTGCGCGTAGATGACCTCGCGCTGCTTGCTCATGACGTTGTCGTACTCG
>CAYPKV010000154.1:0-4175 GCA_964411415.1 uncultured bacterium | reverse complement strand
ACTCCTTCTCACGGAGTGACAGGACGTCCGAGCGGACGACCCGCGCCATGATCGGGATGCGGACGATGGCTATGGCGATCATGGCGTTGACGATGCTGGGCCCCAGGGCGGCCACGATGGCGATGGCCAGCAGGATGCCGGGCATGGCCAGCAGCACGTCCATGATCCGCATGATGACGTTGTCGACGCGGCCGCCCACGTAGCCGGCGATCGCACCCAGGACGACACCGAGGATGAGTGAGATGCCGGTCGCTACCAGGCCGACGACGAGTGAGACGCGTGCGCCGATGATGAGGCGCGACAGGACGTCGCGGCCCAGTTCGTCTGCGCCGAGGGTGTACTCCCAGTTGATGGCGCCGTCGACCCAGAAGCCCCGCGGGGCTGCGTAGCGTTCCCACACGTTCTGCTGCTGCGGGTCCATCGGCATGATCGCGTCAGCGAAAATGGCAGTAAGGACGAGCACGACGATGATTACCGCGCCGAACACCACGTTCTTGTTGCCCAGCAGCCGCCGCACGATCGATGGCTTCTTCGTGTTGACAGTGGCCGGCACAGCCACAGCAGTCTCAGGCATAACGGATCCTCGGGTCGACGAGCACGTAGCTCAGGTCGACGAGCAGGTTGACGACCGCGAATATGGCCGAGAACATCAGTACCGAGCCCTGCACGACCGGGAAGTCGCGCTGGCTTATGCCGTTCAGGATCAGCCGGCCTACCCCCGGCCAGGAGAACACGGATTCGATGACGATGGCACCACCGAGCAGCGATCCGAACTGGACGCCGACCACGGTGATGACGGGCAGCAGGGCGTTGCGCAGCGCGTGTTTGTAGACGACGGTCAGGCCGACAGCGCCTTTGGCGCGGGCGGTCCGGACGTAATCAGTGTTGAGGGTTTCCAGCAGGCTGGAGCGGGTCAGGCGCATTATGACCGCCAGGATCGAGGTGCCAAGCGCCAGGGCAGGCAGCAGCGCGTGGCGGACGTGATGCCACAGCTGCATGAAATCGAACTGGGTGAAGACCGCGGCGATCGCTTCGCCGAAGCCGGGACCGCGGCCTCCGATTGGCAGCCAGGTGACGTGCAGCGCCAGCTGGGACAACAGCAGCAGACCGACCCAGAAGTTCGGGGCGGCTACGCCTACGAGCGCTACGGACATCGAGCCGATGTCAAGCCAGGAGTTGCGCCTGACAGCAGCGAGCACCCCGAAAGGTATGCCGATCGCGACGGCGATCACCAGTGACCAGATGGTCAGTTCGAACGTGGCGGGCATGCGCTCCCAGATGAGCGTGGTGACGGGGATACGCTGACGGATGGAAGTGCCCAGGTCGCCGGTCACGGCGCGGCTGATCCAGCGCCAGTACTGCACGTACGCCGGCTGGTCGAAGCCGTAGAGGCGGTTCAGGTTCTCCACCTGGGCCGGCGTGGCGTCCTCGCCGAGCATGAGGGTCACCGGGTCGCCGGGCGTGATCTTCATGAGCAGGAAGACCAGGACGGACACACCCAGCAGGATGACCGCGAGCGAGATGATTCGGTTGATTATGTACTGCAGCAAATGGGTACCTCGGGGAGTGACTTCCGCAAGATAATTCCGGTTGGGATACCTAGGACCGGGAACCTGTACTTACAGGAGCGGCGGGTTCCCCGGTGAGGAGGAGCCCGCCGCCTGCGAACTCTCAGTTCAGATCAGGTGCCGCTCAGCGGTTCTTGGTGATCCTGTGTGCGTTCTGGAAGGTGTTCGGGCTGTACGGGTGCACACCCCAGTTGCCGATGTACGGGTGGTACAGGGCGACTTCCTCGACGTAGTAGATGAATGCCATCGGCGACTCGTCGACTACGATCTGCTGCACTTCCTGGTAGATGTCGATCGACTCCTGGCTGGTCGGGTCGGTCGAAGCACCCTGAAGGAGCAGCTCGTCAACGCGGGCGTTGCTGTAGTTGGCGTAGTTGGCAGTGCCGTAGGTGGGGTCAGAGTGGAACTGACGGATGCTGGCGCGATCCGGGTCGAGCTGGCCGGACCAGCCGCTGATGATCAGGTCGTAATCGTCAGTCTGCTGGATGCGGGTGAGGAAGCTGGCGGCTTCCATGAACTCGACCTGCACGTTCAGGCCGATCTGACCGAACTCGAAGGCGAGGATCTCGGCGATCTGCATACGGGCAGCGTCTTCGCTGGTGGAGAGGCGCAGCGGAGCGTCGAAGTCGACACCGGCTTCCTCGAGCAGGGCGCGGGCCTTCTCGGGGTTGTAGTCGTAGATCTCGACGTCATCGTTGAACCAGACCATCGACGGCAGGATCATGCTGATGCCCATGAAGCCGTTGCCGTTGAGGACGCGGTCGACGATGGCCTGACGGGGAACCAGGTGGTTCAGGGCCTTGCGGACCAGCGGGTTGTTCAGCGGCTCAACGAGGTTGTTGAAGGCCAGGTAGGTGTAACCGGTGCCGGCGGTGCGCTCGATGACGAAGCGGTCGTCCTCTTCGAGGCGGTTCAGCTCGGTGGCGGGGATGACGCTCTGGGTGACGTCGATCTCACCGGCTTCGAAGGCCAGGAGGCGGGTGCTGTTCTCGGGGATGACCCGGAACTCGATGCGGGCGATATCGCCGGCGCCGTCCCAGTAGTCATCGAAGCGCTCCATGATCAGGCGGTCGTCACGAGCCTGCGAGACGAAGCTGTACGGGCCGGTGCCGATGGGATGCATCTCGTGGTCGATCGAGTCGTCGTTCGGCAGGATCGGCATGCGGGCCAGGTTGTTGATCAGGAAGACGTTGGGGTTGTCCATGTTGAAGACAACGGTGTAGTCATCCGGGGTGTCGATCGAGGAGATCGCGGTGTAGAGCGCGCGGTTGCGGGCACCGAACTCTTCGTCCAGGACGGTTTCGAACGTGTAGCGGACGTCGGCGGAGGTAAAGGGATGGCCGTTGTGGAAGGTCACGCCTTCACGCAGTTTGAACGTGATGCTGCCCAGGTCATCAGCGAGTGCCCACTCGGTGGCAAGACGCGGCTCTAGACCCAGGTTCTGGTTGAACGCGACCAGTGGCTCCATCATGACGCTGCTGCGCATGGCAGACGCGACGTCAGTGGCGAGGCGGGGGTCGAGGTTCTGGACCTCAGAGCCGACACCGATTATCAGGGTGTCGTTCTGGGCCAGCGCCTGCGAACCGGCGAAGATGGCGAGGGCAGCTACGGCACCCCCGAAGGCAATACGGAATCGATTCATGGTTCCTCCCAAGAATTCCGATATCAGCGCACTCCAGCTCGTGTGCGCCAACGTTTGGTACAGAGCGGCGAATAGTGAAAGCAAACACCTACTCTTGGCGCAAACGGTATCACAAGTTCCGCAACAACCGGAACCCCCTCGCAACGCTGTACCAGAAGAGGGAGATCGTAGCGCTGGCCACAATCTCCCTCCCTCACGGCGATAATCCGCCCCTTTAGCCTTTGTACTTCAGGGCAGCGTCAGCCTTTCACCCCTGTGCTGGCGATTCCGGTGGTGATGAAGCGCTGCAGGAACGAGAACACGACAGTGATCGGGATGAGGGTCAGTACGGTCATCGCGAGCACGTAATGCCACTGGACGTTCAGTTCACCCTGGAAGGCGTTCAGGCCCACCTGGAGCGTGAAGTTCTCACTGCGTGTCAGCACGATGAGCGGCCACAGGAAGTCGTTCCAGCGCCACATGACCGAGAAGATCGCCAGGACGGCGAGCGCCGGCGCAGACAGCGGAACGACCAGCTGCCAGAAGATGCGCCACTCGGACGAGCCGTCGATTCGGGCAGCGTCGAGCAGGTCATCGGGGATGGTGAGCATGTACTGGCGCAGCAGGAACACGCCGGTTGGGGTCGCCGCACCGGGGATGATCACGCCCCAGAGGTTGTTGATCCAGCCGATCTCGCTGATGACCAGGTAGACCGGCACCAGGATGACACTGAGCGGGATCATAAGCGTGCCGATCATGATCAGGAACACACTGTTGCGTCCCCTGAAGCGGTACTTGCTGAGGGCGAAGGCAGCCATGCTGTTGATGACGAGCGTCAGCAGGGTGGCCATGACGGTGACGAAGACGCTGTTGTTCAGGTAGGTCAGGAAGTTGAACTGCCGCAGCGGGGTCAGGTAGTTCTCCCATGCCAGGCGGAACTCCCGCACCTCTTCACGCTGGTCGATGGGCACCTGGACGATCTCACC
>CAYPKV010000153.1:0-4298 GCA_964411415.1 uncultured bacterium | reverse complement strand
GACGCTGTTCGCGAAGTAAGCCCCGAGCGAATGACCGACCACGAACACCCGTTCGCTGTCGATGCAGTATTCGCGGCTGAACGTGGTAACGATGCTGTCGAACAGCGCGTAGTCACGCAGGTCTGCCCCACCGTCTGAAGGGTCGTTCCAGTTGCGGGCGTTGCCACCGGCCGGCAGGCCGGCCGGATAGACGATAATCGCTTCGACACCATGGCCTTCCAGCCTCATGTAACGGCGCACCTGCTCGTTGCTGTTAGTCCGCCCGTGGAAAGCCACGATGAGTGGGACCGGTTTGCCCGGCTGCAGTCCGGCCGGCACGTACGTGATCAGCTGCCGTTCCAGGCCGTTCACGGTGAGCGTGGCAGGTGGCGCCGTGACAGTCGCCGGACAGGCCCGGGCAACGGGATGTGGCGCAGGGTCAGCGCCTGCGGGTTCAGCGTCTGGCTCAGCTGCCGGCAGCGGTGGCGTGTCCTGACCGGCCAGAACCATCGACCGGTACAGGATGCTGGCCGCGACTTCACGGGTGACGAAGTCAGTGGGCCGGTAAGCCAGGCTGGACAGGATCCCGTGCTCAGCGGCGAACTGAATGTACGGCTCGTACCACTGTCCGCCATTGTCATCCGGCACGCTGAACTGCCAGGCGCCCAGGACGATCTTCAGTGCCTCGGCATAGACGATCGTGTCGCCCGGCCGCAGCTGGGTCAGGTCCGCCCCGATCAGTCCGAGGCTTACGCCCTGGCACATGACCGGTGCGTACCAGACTCCGGCTGGCATGGCGGCGAGGCACTGGCCGCCAACCGGCACGTCGGCCTGTGGTACCGCCCGCAGTACCATCGCCAGGAACTCAGCGCGGGTCATCGCCTGCCGTGGTCTGAACGTACCGTCCGGAAAGCCGCTGATCAGGCCGCGCGACTGCAGGTAACTGATCGAGCTGCGGAAACTGCTGTCAGCAACGTCCGTGAACGGCTGCTCCGCGAACGACAGGCAGGTGGTCAGCAGGACCAGCAGTGGCAGGAGCGGGCGCATGATGACCGAGTGTACTTTCAGCGCCTGCTTCTGGTGCCGCTCAGGTTGCCCATGATCACGCCTGCTATGAGGATGAAGCCACCGATGACTGTGAGCAGCGTCGGTACCTGACCGAGCCACACCCAGGCGATCGCCGTTGCGATGACCGGCTGAGCGTACAGGAACATCGCGATCTGGCCCGCCGGGGCGCGCGACAGCGCCAGGTTCCACAGCAGGTAACCGATGAACGACGGTGCCACTCCGAGCCACAGCAGCGACAGCAGCTGTTCACTGCCTGCAGAAGCCAGGCTGGCTGGCAGGCCGGTGCCGAACGGTATGAGAACGACCGTGCCGGCGATGATGCTGGACGCAGTGAAGTCGAGCGAAGCCATCTCTTTGAGCAGCGGCTTCTGGAACACGAAGTAGATGCTGGTGCTGATGACGCTTCCGAAGATGAGCAGAGCCATCGGTTCGAACCTGAGGCTGCCGCCCTCACCCAGTGCGACCGTGACGGCCCCCGCGAAGGCGACTGTCAGGCTGATCAGAAGGCGGCGGGTGAGTGGTTCGCCCAGGCGCCAGGCGGCCAGGGCCGCGGTGACTGCCGGTGACAGGGCGATGAGGATGCTGGCAGCGCCAGCCGACACGCGGGTCATGCCGAAGCCCAGCAGCAGTTGATACGCGGCAATGCCTGTGGCACCCAGGAGGAGTATCGCCGGCCAGTGACGGCGCGGTGGCACTTTGATCACCCGCGCGGCCATGAGAACGAGGAAGCAGGTGGAAGCGACGAGGAACCGGCCGAGGCTCAGTTCACCGGGTGTGAAGTGCTGCAGGCCGAACGAGATCGCCGGGAAGGCACTGGACCAGACCAGGATCGTGCCCAGTGCCATGAGAACGGCAGATGGGGTGACCTGCTGGGTGCTGCTCACTTCACGCGTCATGCTGTGAAGTATTACCTGTCGGGCCGGTATGACGTTGTGTGACCCGGAGGCTGACCTGCTGGTACTCTTAACCATGCACGGTTTGCGGCAACTGCCCCTGCACATCACGGGGATACTGGGCAACGAAGACATAGTCAACGCCTACTTCCTGATCTCGGGTGGTGAAGCACTGCTCGTTGACACCGGCCGGGACCCGGAAGTTGACGGGGCTGCGATCCTGGAGTTCTGGCGGGAGCTGGGTGAACCAACGATGCTCGGCATCGTCCTCACTCATGCTCATCCCGACCATGTCGGTGCCGCTGCGGTGCTCCGTGAGGCGTGGCGCGTGCCGGTCAGCATGCACGAGGCCGAGATCACGTTGCTTGAACGGGGCGGGTCACAGTTCCGGCCGGACCGTTTCCTCACCGATAACGAGGAACTGGAAACGCCGCTTGGCACTGCCACTGTCCTGCACACTCCCGGGCACAGCCCCGGTCATGTGTGCCTGTACTTCGAGGGCAGCGGGCTGCTCCTCTCCGGCGATCAGGTGCTCACGAACGGTACCGTGTACGTCGGTGAGCCGTTCGGTGACATGACGCTTTACCTGGAGTCGATGCGGCGCCTGCTCAGCCTGCCCATCGAGACGCTCGCACCCGGACACGGGCCGGTCATCAGCAGCGGCTGGCGCCGCGTGCTGGAGATGCATGAGTACCGGCTGCGCCGTGAAGGCGAGATAATAATGGCACTCAGGCAGGAACCCCAGTCGGCGCTCGACATCGCCAGGCTGCTGTACAGCGGCCGGGACGTCCCGGAAGAGGTGCTTGAGTTCGGCGCCCGGCAGACGGAATGCCACCTTGTCCACCTGGAACGGGCCGGAGTGGTCCGCCGCGACGGTGACGGAGGCTGCTGGGCCGTCAGCCGCTGAGGACGCTCAGGTGCCGCCTGCACCCTGCTGAACCGGGCGCATGCGCAGCACCACGATCAGCAGGGGCGCTGAGAGCAACGCACCCAGGGCGCTCATGAGAGGGTAGCCACCAACGGCCATGATCAGGCCACCGCCGAGCGTCGCCGTCGCTGCTGCTCCGCCCACCAGCAGGTCGTTGAAGCCCTGCATCCGGCCCTTCTCCGCCGGGCTGAGGGCGTCAGCGAGCATGGCTGAGCCTGCGACGTAACAGAAATTCCAGCCGATGCCCAGCAGGAACAGCGCGGCAGAGAGCGGGAACAGCTTCGGTGACAGAGGCGCCATGATGCACGAGAGCAGCAGGATCGCTCCGCCGACACCAAGCATCAGGCGCCGCCCGTACCGGTCAGTCAGCCAGCCGATCAGCATCGAGAAGGCGTACATCCCGAACGTGTGGCTGGAGAACACCAGGGCGATGTTCGTCAGTGGATGGTGCAGTTCGTGCATGTGCAGCGAGGTCATCTGCATCAGGCCGACCATGACCATGTGTGCCGTGACCACACTCAGTATCGCGGTCCGCACCTGGCTGTCAGCCCAGAGCTGGCGGATGGTGCGGGCCGGCGCCAGGCTGGCTGCACCGCGTTCCTCCAGAGCCAGCTGGTCGCCGATCAGCTTCGGCTCGGGCCTTAAAGTGATGAACAGCAGCAGGGCGGTGAGCAGGTAACCAGCCCCGGTAGCCATGTAGGGACCTGCGATCTCCGTCCAGCCCCACGCCTGCACCAGCTCACCGGTCGGTCCGACGAGCATGGGGCCGATGACACTGCCGAACGTGCCGCCCAGCACCACGGTTGACAGCGCCCGGGCCCGCCGGTGCCGGGGGTTGACTTCGGCAGCTACGAAGCGGCCCAGCTGGACTGCAGCGTTGCCGGAACCGGTGATGAGCAGACCGATGAGCGTCATCAGGAACTGACCGTTCACGACGCCGTACATGGATATGGCCGCGCCGATCGCCCCGGTCAGGAGCGCAGCGCTGAGAGCCCCGCGGCGGCCCATCGTGTCAGAGCGCCTGCTCCAGAACAGTGATCCGGCGGCCACACCTATCTGCACCATGGCTGCTGGAAGACCGGACAGTGAGGTGAGGCCGGACAGTTCAGCACCGACGATCGCTGCGACGGTCGCAGCAGCGATGGAGCCTGCTGAACCGAGGCTCTGGCTGATGAACAGTGCGGTGGTGATGCGCCGGGCGTGCCGGGCGCACTGTTCAGCTGCCATGAACGGATGACCAGTCGAACTGCAGTTCGCCGCGCTCCAGGATGTCCTGCCACCACCAGCTGTTGTCGCGGTACCAGTGGACCGTCTCGACGATGCCCGTGCTGAGCGGCACCTGGGGCGCGAAGCCGAGCTGCTGCTCAGCCTTCAGTGGTTCGATCAGGTAACGGCGGTCATGGTTGGGCCTGTCCGGCACGGTCTCTGTC
>CAYPKV010000152.1:0-4361 GCA_964411415.1 uncultured bacterium | reverse complement strand
TCAGTTCAGGCCGCGCTCCACGACGAGTTCCATGGCGCGCCGGATGTCGATGGTCAGGCGGCCGTCGTCGGTCTCGCCGTAACCACTCAGCCGCTCCAGGGCAGCGTCACGCGTCAGCTCATGCTGAGCAGTGTTCACGTTCGTGTTCAGGCGGCCCTGCGGACGGGCCGTGGCGATCAGGAACAGCGCGAACAGTGCAAGCACCATTACGATCGCACTGCCCACGAACATGCGGGTGACCAGCGTTTCACTTATCAGGTAACCGTTGCCGTTATGTTCAGTGGCCATCGCCCAGTGCCTCCTTCAGTCTCGGATCGTTGCTCTGCAGCAGCGGACGGGCAGCCAGGCGGTGCAGGAAGTAACCTACCCACACTGCACCCATCGCGACGACCATGAGGATGTCCAGCCAGCGGAACTCCGGCAGGTCACGTCCGAAGGACGGGACCAGGATCCAGTACGTGTCCAGGAGCCGGACCGCGATCGCCCACAGCGCAACCAGTGCCAGGGCCATGCGCTTGCGCTTGACCCAGCGGGAGAACAGGATGACGAACGGGGCGAAGAACCCGAAGGCCGTCAGGATCATGGCGACCGGTTCCCACGCGCCTGTGATGCGTGCCACGTAGTAACCGCTCGTCTCGACCGTGTTGTTCGACCAGATGATCATGAGCTGCGATACCGACAGGTACGCCCAGAACATCATGAACGCCATCAGGAAGTTACCCAGGTCCTGCAGCCGCTTCTCGGTCAGCAGGCGGTCGAAAGTGGGGTTGAACCGGGCCAGCCAGACGACGGCCAGGATCATGACCGCGATGCCGGTCACGGCATGGCTGCTCATGAAGATGGCCGGGTAAATACCGCTGAACCACTCGGGCGTCAGGGACATGCCCCAGTCGATGGCCGCGAAGGTGAACGTCATGATGTAGATCGCCAGCCACACGCCGCCCCGGCCCTTGAGCCGGAACCAGCCTGCCTCGCCATCAGCAGCGGAGGCACGGTCAGAGCCGCGCAGGAACATCCAGGCTCCCAGGATCCACACGGCGAAGTAGAGCACCGAACGGATCACGAAGAAGGGGGTGTTCAGCATCAGGGTCTTGGCCCCGATCAGGGCGCTGGCTTCGACAGTGGCCGGGTCACTCCACGGGTACAGGTGGCCGATGCCGAGCAGCACCGGGATGACGAACACTGCCATGAGCGGCAGCACGCCGATGCCTGCTTCGAGCGGACGCATGATCATGCCGCCCCAGGAGCCGCCGGCCATGTGCACTACAGTGAGCAGCACGAAGCAGCCGAGCGACGCGCCGGTCCAGGTCATGAACGCGTACAGCCACGATTCGAAGAACACTCCGCCACCACTGCTGAAGCCGATGATGGCGGCGATGATGAGGCCGACCGCTCCTGCGACCATGAACAGGTTGCGTGAACGGGTCAGCGGGGAAGTGTCGGCGGGACGCTCCGCCGCGGTGTAAGTACCGGAGTTGAGCGCTGACATCAGAAATCGCCTCCAGCGGCAGCTGTGGTGTCAGCCGGGCCTTCCAGGGACAGGTCGGCAGGCAGGTCTTCAGGACCCGCGTTCTGGCTGAGCTGCAGGGCACGGATGTAAGCCGCGATCGCCCAGCGGTCACCCGGCGGGACGCGTGAAGCGTAGGAGTACATCATGCCGAAACCGTTGGTGATGGTCTGCACGAAGTAACCGATCGGTACGTCCTGCAGGTGGCTGGCGTGCAGGCTCGACGGGGCGGGGAAGCCCCGCTGCACCACGATGCCTGCTCCGTTGCCGTCGTAGTTATGACAGGCAGCGCAGTAGATGTTGAAGCGCTGCTGACCGCGTTCGAGCAGGGCAGGGGTCAGTTCGACCGGCAGTTCGCTCACGAGGCTGCCGTCGGGGTTCGTACCTGTCAGGAAAGCCGGTGAGAGGTTGCCGAACTCGCGGCTGACGGTGTTGTCCGGTGGCAGCTGCATGCCGGCACCGTCGCTGAAGAACGGGCTTGCCTCGTAAGCCCGGATGTTCGGCTGCTCGTGCATGTTGCGTCCGCAGGCGGCCAGTACGAGCAGCAGGCCGGTGGCGAGGAGCATCAGGCGGGTTCCGCGCTGCCTCATGCCGGGACCTCCGATACGTTCAGGGGGTTCTGGCGTTCCAGCAGGGCACGGGTCTCGGCCAGGTCGAAACGGGCGTCGGCTGCTTCGACGCAGAGGAAGAAGCGGTCACGTGTGGCGTTCTCGAAGCCTGGCGTGCTGAATATCGGGTGGTAAGCCCGGGGCAGCCCGTTGCGCAGGAACATGTATATGACTGACGAGAACGCTGCGAACAGCACCGTGATCTCGAAAGTGATGATTATGAAGTTGGGCCAGGAGTTCAGTGGGCGCCCGCCGATGTTCAGCGGGTAGAAGATCACGTTGGCGTACCACTGCATCCCGAAGCCGGTTATGGCGCCGATGATGCCGGCCAGCAGGGTCACGAAGCCCAGCTTCGTCGGTTCATGACCGACTTCAGCGTCCAGGCCGGCCACCTCGAACGGTGTGTAGGCCTCGATCCTGGTGTGACCGGCCTTGCGGACCGCCTTCGTCGCAGCCACGATCTCCTCGGGGGTTTCGAACTCGGCAACCAGCCCGTAAAGTTCAGGCTGGCTGGCCTGAACGGACAGTGCCTGCACGCTCATCAGTGAACCTCCAGTCCGTCGACCCGGGCCCGGACCTGTTCGAACGCGTCGGGCTCGTGGTGTTGCTCATGGTGCAGCTGTTCCTTGACCTCAGTAGTGGCGATCGAAGGCAGCAGCCTCACGAACAGCAGGAACAGCGTCAGGAACAGGCCCATGCTTCCGATGAAGAGCGCCCAGTCCCAGAAGGTCGTCGAGTAGTTGCCCCAGCTGGTCGGCAGGAAGTCCCTGGTCAGCGAGACGATGAAGATCACGAACCGTTCGAGCCACATGCCTACCGACACGAGGATCGAGATCAGGAACAGCATCCATGGGGTCTGCCGTACCCGCCGCGACCACAGTGGCTGGATGGCCACCAGGTTACAGAAGATCAGCGCCCAGAACGCCCAGCCGTAATCACCGAACATGCGGTTGAGGGCCATGTAGCGTTCCGCTTCAACACCCGAGTACCAGGCGATGAACAGTTCGATGAAGTAACCGTACACGACGATCATCCCCGTGCCGAGCAGCAGCTTGGCCGAGTTGTCCAGGTGCCGCATCGTGATGAGATGTTCGAGCCTGAAGAACTTGCGCAGCGGGATCGCCAGCAGCAGCACCATCGCGAAGCCCGCGAACACGGCGCCAGCCACGAAGTAGGGCGGCATGATCGTGTTGTTCCAGCCGGGCAGCTGTGAGAAGGCGAAGTCCATGGCGATCGTCGAGTGCACGCTCAGCACCAGAGGGAAGCTGAGGGCAGCCAGCAGCAGGTAGGCCCGCATGTAACGCTGCCAGTTCTTGGAGCTGCCGTGCCAGCCGAGCGACAGGAACGCGTAGAAGGTGCGGCTGATCGGGCTGCGGGCGCGGTCACGCAGCGTGGCCAGGTCGGGGATGAGGCCGACGAACCAGAACACGATCGAGACGCTCGCGTAGGTGCCGATCGCGAACAGGTCCCAGTCCAGCGGGCTGCGGAACTGCGGGAACAGACCGTGGGTGTTCGGGTAGGGGAACAGCCAGTAGAACACCCAGGGCCGGCCCAGGTGCAGGATCGGGTACAGGCCCGCGCAGATGACTGCGAAGATGGTCATCGCTTCTGCGAACCGGTTGATCGACGTGCGCCACGGCTGCCTGAACAGCAGCAGGGCCGCGGAGATGAGCGTTCCGGCGTGGCCGATACCGATCCACCACACGAAGTTGACGATCGGCAGAGCCCAGGCGACCGGCATGTTGTTGCCGAATATGCCGATGCCGGTGACGATCAGGTAGATGACCGTTCCCAGGTAGACGGCCAGCAGCGGCAGTGAGATGGAGATGCCGATGAACCACCATGATGGTGTCTTCAGCGGCTCGGTCAGTACCGGTGTGTTTACCGCATCATCGATGCCAGCGTAGGTCTGGCCCCTGGCCATGACACGGTTCGTTTCGCGGAAAGCCCCGTTCCTCGTTGCCATCAGCTGACTCCCGATTCAGGATTGACGTTCCGGACGATAGCCACGTAAGTGTTGCGCGGGAAGAGGTTGAGCTCTTCGAGGATGGTGTAGTTGAGCGGCGACTGACGTTCCTGGCTGATCCGGGATTCCGGGTCGTTGAGGTCGCCGAAGACGATCGCCTGGGTCGGGCAGGCCGCCTGGCAGGCGGTGACGACTTCGCCGTCGCGGATGGTGCGGCCTTCGTTGCCGGCCGTGATGCGGGCAGCGGAAGCGCGGCGCAGGGCATCGACCATCAACACCA
>CAYPKV010000151.1:4089-4362 GCA_964411415.1 uncultured bacterium | reverse complement strand
CCGAACAGCAGGTCCTGCAACCACAGTGCACCCGCCCCGACCAGAGTGATGACACCGGCAGTCAGCAGTACCTGGCCGACCAGTCCGAACTCGCCTTCGCTGAGTACCTGGTCGAACATGCTGCCGATCAGGACCGGGACGACCAGCACGCGCATGGCCGCACCGACGATGGCAGCCAGGGCAGCGCCGACTGAGAGCGGATGCCGGGGCAGGAGCAGTCCGGTTGGTGCAGCGCTGCTCAGCGGTCTGTGAACTCCTGGTGGGCGGCAGGCT
>CAYPKV010000151.1:0-4079 GCA_964411415.1 uncultured bacterium | reverse complement strand
TTCTGGGTCACGGCAGCAGGGACGCGCTCCGGGGCGGCGCCGCGGCCCCGCATGAACAGCAGTACTGCTAGGCCGGCCAGCAGGGCACACGCCAGCAGTCCGCCGACAGTCGTAACGGTCGTCGCCGCGGGACCGAAGCTGATCGCCACGGTGCCCCAGATGACTGCCATGGTCAGGAACATGTCACGCCGCAGGAGCAGGGCGCCGGCCGCCAGGACGACGATGACCAGCAGGGCCGCCACCGCCGCGCTGCTCTCACTGAATGGAACGGCATCCCAGCCACGCTGAGTGAGCAGCGCACCGAAGTTGGCGAACATGGCAACGATGATCCAGCCGAAGTACAGCCGGAACGGCAGTGCGACCATCAGCCGGTAGGCGGGCGTCCGTTCCCGGCTCCTTGCAGTGACCCTGAACCAGATGACGGCAAGCACCAGGAACAGCGCCACCATGAAGACGGTGCTCAGCGGAATCCACAGGAAGTGCCAGGCGATGAGCCAGCTCAGGTTGAGCAGGCTGGAGATGACGAACAGCAGCGACACCTGAGCGGCTACCCGGTCATCAGCCTGGGAAGGCAGGAACTGGTACAGCGTGAAGGCGAGCAGGCCTGCATAGATGACCGACCAGATGCTGAACGCGTAACCGGCCGGTGTCAGCATGTTCTCGTACAGTGCCGATATCTCCTGGGTGGCCCGACCTCCGAGCGGCAAGGTCACCGCCAGGACGTTGAAGGCGACCATCGCCAGGAACGCCGCGGGTACAGCCAGGTGCCGCACCGGATCCAGTTTCAGGCGGCGCATCAGCCCGGTGTCCCCGGGATCCGGGCTGCGATGGCAACACCCGACGCCCAGTCGATGACGCTCAGGCGCAGTTCACTGTGCAGCTCCAGCCGGTCCAGCAGGTTCTGCGCTTCCTGACGGTCGTTACCGGTCCAGTCTTCACGCTCGGTCAGGCCGCCGGCCACGAGCAGGCCGCCCGGAGCGAGGAGCTGCATGGTCTCCCGCAGCTGGCCGGTCAGGGCCGCGGGGCTGCTGGCGACCGCCAGCGTGAAACCGGGCTGAAGCTGGCTGAGCTGCTCCTGCCAGTCTCCACTGAGCAGCTTCAGACGCTGGTCCCTGCTGAGGAAGCGGCTGGCGACTGCAGCCAGCTCGGTGTCAGGTTCGATGCCGACGAGTTCGCTGCCGGCAGCCATGCCATCGAGGAGCCAGGCGGTAAGGAAGCCGGAACCGGTGCCCAGCTGCAGTACCCGGCTGCCCACCATGCTGGCTGCCAGCGTGCGCAGCAGTGACCCGAAGCGCAGCTCATTGCCCATGGTCAGCTCGAGGTCTTCAGTTGTGCTGGTGATGCCCTGCAGCACATTCGGCAGTTTCAGGTTGGTTGAATCGATCATCGGGATTTTGCCTCCGCCCTGGTTCGTGCCCTGAAGTTTACCAGCCCGTGTCTTGCCGCGAGTCCGCCGGGCTGTTAGCGTAACTGAGGGCAGGTTGAGCATGGAACGAATACTTGTACACGAAACCTGGGGTGACCACGCGGCGCTGCTGGCCCGCGGCAGCAGCCAGCACCCGGGCAGCGTCGGCATCGTCGAACCGCAGCTGCTGGACATCACCAGCCCCGGCGACCCGTTCCCGCTTGAAGCGGGCGGGCAGCTGGAGCAGGTCGCCATCGCTTTCGAAACTTACGGGCAGCTGAACGCCAAAGGTGATAACGCGATACTGATCTGTCACGCCCTTACCGGCTCGGCCCACGCAGCCGGAGCTCACCAGCGGGAACAGGTGCCCGGCTGGTGGGACCCGCTCATCGGACCCGGCAAACCGATCGACACCGACCGGTTCTTCGTCGTGTGCAGCAACGTCCTGGGCGGCTGTTACGGCAGTACCGGCCCGGCTTCGATCGACCCGGCAACCGGGCGGCCCTGGGGAATCAGCTTCCCGCGCTACACGGTGCGCGACATGGTGAACGCCCAGAAACGCCTCACTGACCGGCTGGGCATAAGAAGGTACGCCGCAGTCATCGGCGGTTCGATGGGCGGCATGCAGGTGCTCGAGTGGGCAGCCATGTACCCGGAAATGGTCGGTGCGATGGCACCGATCGCGATCGGCACGCAGCACTCAGCCTGGGCGATCGGCCTGAACGAAGTGGCCCGGCGCGCGATAATGGCGGATCCGCAATGGGAAAACGGTCACTACCAGCTGGCCCGCCAGCCGGAGACCGGTCTCGGCCTGGCAAGGGCCGTTGCGATGCTGTCGTACCGCTCGTTCGACTCACTCGAAGCGAAGTTCGGCCGGGAACGCCGGGCGCCCCGGACAGCAGACGGGCAGGAACAGCCGGAGACGCTGAAAGCGGTGGAGATGAGCTTCGAGATCGCCTCGTACCTCAGTTATCAGGGCGTGAAACTCGTCGAACGTTTCGACGCGAACACTTACATCCACCTCACCTGGGCCATGGACGATTTCGACCTGGGTGAAGGTCGTGGTGGGGTGGACCGGGTACTGGCCGGCATGAAGATGCCAGCGCTCGTACTGGGCATCCCCAGTGACGTGCTGTATCCGGAGGTAGAGCAGAAGGAACTGGCCGCACGCCTGCCCAACGCGGAGTACGCACGGATCGAATCCCCGCACGGTCACGATGCTTTCCTGATCGAGTACCCGCAGCTGGCAGCGCGCCTGCGCCGCTTCCTCAGTACGCTGCCCCGCTGAGGCTTCAGGCCGCGGCCGCTGCCTCCGCCTCGCGCGAACCGGCCATCATCAGGCCCAGCTTCTCGGGCGTGGCTTCCTCGGCAGTGAGCTCGCCCATGATCCGGCCCTTGTACATGACCACGATGCGGTCGGAGAGACTCATCACTTCGTTCAGGTCAGCTGAGACGAGCAGCACGGCAAGGCCGCTGTCGCGCGCCCGGACGACCTGACGGTGGATGAACTCGATGGCACCGATGTCGACACCACGGGTCGGCTGGGCAGCGATCAGCACGCGCAGCGGCCGTTCCAGCTCCCGTGCCACGATCAGCTTCTGGGCGTTTCCACCGGAGTAACTCGTCGCGAGCACGTCGCGCGAGGCAGGGCGCACGTCGTAGTCGGCGATGAGCCTGTCAGCGTGGCGGTTTATCTCGTTCTCGTCGAGCACACCCTGGCGGCTGCTGAACGGCGGCCGGTAGTGATCGCCCAGCACGCTGTTCATCGCGGCGGTGAACGACGGTACGAGACCACGCTCGTAACGGTCTTCCGGGATATGGCTCAGACCACGCTCGCGGCGGCCCCGGGTGCTGGCCGTCGTCACGTCGGTGTCGTCCAGCAGGACGCTGCCTGCGGCTGCCGGCAGCAGACCGGTGATGCACTCGACCAGTTCTGACTGACCGTTGCCTTCGATGCCGGCTATGCCCAGCACCTCGCCGGCCCTTACCTTCAGGTTGACGCCGGCCACGGCCATGCCGATCCCGTGCGTGGATTCAACTTCGAGGTTGCGCACTTCCAGCCTGGTCTCGCGTGGCTCCGCCGGGACCTTGTCGACCCGGAGGATGACGTCACGGCCGACCATCATGCCGGCGAGCCGCCGCTGGTCAGTGTCTTCGCGCCGCACGGTGCCGATCATCCTGCCGTCGCGCATGACGCTCATGCGGTCACAAATCTCCATGACCTCGTCAAGCTTGTGCGAGATGAAGATGACGGCGTTGCCAGCCTCCGCGAACTCACGGATGAACTTGAACAGCACGACCGTCTCCTGGGGTGTCAGTACCGCGGTCGGTTCGTCAAGCACCAGGATGTGGGCGTCGCGGTAGAGGACCTTCAGTATCTCCACCTGCTGCTGCAGGCCGAGCGGCAGGTCGCCGACGATCGCTCGCGGTCTGATGTCGAAGCCGAACCTGCTAATGAGGTCAGCCGTCTTCTGGCGGGCCAGGCCGCGGTTGATCATCGGTCCGAGGCGGGGCTCAGCGCCCAGTACGATGTTCTCTGCGACGGTCAGCGTCTCGACCAGCATGAAGTGCTGATGCACCATGCCGATGCCGGCATCGAGCGCGTCACGGGCGGAGCTGATGATGGTCCGGCGGCCGTCGATCTCGATCGTGCCTGACTCAGGCTGCTGCAGCC
>CAYPKV010000150.1:0-4480 GCA_964411415.1 uncultured bacterium | reverse complement strand
CCCGGTGCGGCGTGACTCATGAGCCGTGCGGCCATGTTCGTCTCGTCCCCCAGCACCCCGTAAGTCCGGCGCCCGGAACTGCCGTAAGCCCCTGTGCGCATGAGGCCGCGGCTGATCCCGATGCGCAGTGGCTCCAGGAAGCTGAACGCCGGCTGGTCCGCCTTCAGTTGCAGCGCGAGACTGACTGCACGCCGCGAGTCGTCCTCGTTGGACACCGGCGCGCCGAACGCCACGTACAGGTAACTGCCCTTGTCGCCGATCGTCAGCTGCAGCAGCGCTCCACCCAGCGCCGCCGCACGGAACTGCACGTGCCTGATGAAGCTGTCGAGATGTTGACCGGCCTGTTCGTCCGAATCGTAGTCGACGCCGCCGAAACCGATGAACACAGCCGCGGCCGGTCTCAGCTCGGTGAGCAGCTCACCGTGGCCGGCCTGCAGGCGGTCGTGAACAGCCGGAAGCAGCCAGCTGCGCAGGTCGGGCAGTTCCGGCAGCTCCGCCTGGGGCTGCAGTGGCGCGGGCTCGTGCAGCTGCACAGCCACAGCGAACTGCAGATCCGCGCTGCTGCGCCATTCCCCCGTGCTCAGCCGCGCGCCAAGGCTGTCAGCTGTCGCACTGTCCACAACGATCTCACCGGCCTGCGCCAGGCTCTCCGCCACAGCCAGGCGGTCAAGGGTCACTCCGGCGATCACGTCCAGGAGCTGCACCTGTGGGTCGCCGACCACGAAGCGCCGCACGGGCCCATGCGCCACGGCGACCTTCAGCGACAGACCCAGTTCTCCCGACCGGAACGGCTGCATCGCCTCCTGCAGGGCGAAGGCGCAGGTGACTGCACGCTGGCCGTCATCGCCTTCGAACCAGCAGGTGATCGCGTCGCCGGAGAAACTGATGACACTGCCCGCCAGGCTGAGCACACGGGCGATCAGTTCATGCCAGACACGGTCCAGGTGGCGGGCGAGTTCCTCGGCGCCGCGCCTCAGGCCAAGTTCACGTGCGAACCTGCCGGTCAGCGCAGTGAAACCCGAGATGTCCGCGAAGACGGCGCTGCCTGAAGTACGGCCAGCCAGCTCTGTACCGGCTGCGAGCGCCCGCAGCCGGTCACCCGGCACGTACGCGCGCTGTTGTTCAAGGCTTCCGCCTGTAACGTTCCTGAGGCTCACCAGCGCAATTCTATCTGTCACGCGGATACATATCGACTTTGCTGGCCGGCGGCGCTAGCATGCGGTGGTGCAGGGCAGACGCCAGAAAGACCGCAATTTCCTGTTCGGTGTCATCAACGGTGTGCTCGTGTCCGCCGGTGAGGCCCTGTTGCACTCCACGCTTGTCATCGCGCCGTTCCTGGCGCTGCTAGGGGCACCCGCACTCGTCATCGGCCTGGTGCCTGCACTGCGCGTCGGCGGCTACTTCCTGCCGCAGCTTCTCGTCGCCAACCGCCTGTCACGTGAAGAGTACAAGCTCCCCTGGTACAACCTGACATCCGGCATGCGGATCGGCTCACTCATCGTCATGACCGCAGTGTCGTTCTTCTTCGGCGCGAGCCGGCCCGGGCTGACCGTGGCAGTACTGCTGCTCATGATCACAGTGAACTCGGTCGGAAGCGGCATCGCAGGCGTGCCGTTCGCAGACGTCACTGCGAAGATCGTCCCCCACAACCGGCTGGGCACGTTCTGGGTGCTGCGCAACTCCATCGGCGGCCTGCTGGCACTCGGATCCGGCTGGGCACTCCGGGCGGTGCTCGCCTCAGATATAGCGTTCCCCACGAACTTCGGCCTGATTTTCCTCATCGGCACCGTACTGCTGGCGGGCGCCTACCTGAGCTTCTCGCTCGTGCGCGAACCGCCAGGCATACCCGGCATGCAACGTCCCCTGCTGCGGATGATCCGCGAGATCCCCTCGCTGCTGCGACTCGACGTGAACCTGCGGCGCTTCCTGCGGGTCCGCTTCCTGGGCCTGGCCGCACTGCTGGCGGAGCCGTTCTACGCCATCTACGCAATCGAAACACTCGGCGCTCCTGAAAGCGCGCTGGGCACTTACATAATCGTCGCGACTGCCGCAGCCGTGGTCGGCAACTTCGCCATCCGCCGCCCCGCTGACGGCGGCATGAACGTCTCGGTGCTGCAGGCCGGTTTCGCACTGACCGCACTCGCACCACTGCTCGCCCTGTCCGCGGGCTCATGGCAGGTGTTCGGCCTGGTGTTCGTGCTGTCCGCCATCGCCAACCAGGTGATCGGCATAGCTGCCTTCAACCTGCTGTACGCCATCGCCCCGCCCGGCGACAGGCCGCTCTACATCGGGCTTTCCAACACGGTGCTGGCGCTGCCCAGCCTGGCACCGATCCTGGCCGGGCTGCTGCTGCCGCTGGTGGGGGTCAAGGCACTGTTCGCCCTGGCACTCGCACTGGGCCTGGTCACACTCGCATTCACGTTCAGATTCGCAGACCTGCGGGCGGCCGACCAACGGGCGCTGACAGCAGTCGTCGGGGGTGATGAGCGGCCGCCCAGTCCTGAAGTTGCCGAAATCGCCGAGGTGGTACTGACTCAGAAGGAGTGAACGCCGCAGTGGAGCGTGAAGCCGTTGCGGGCGACTCAACTGTCATGGGACGAGTGCGCTTAGAGGCGCCGTGATGGTGCCGTTGTCGGCCGCAAGGGTCGGCCCCATGCCAGTGGGGACACTACCCTCCCTGGGCCGCAGGGTAGACCTGCAGGTCGGGGTTCCACCGAAGTGATGTGTGCCTGGCGCGGTACTTATCGCCGACGCCGCTACCTTGTGGAACGCCGATGGAACACCAACTGCCTACGCTGAGTCCAACTACATCGTAGGAGGTAGTTCGCACATGCTGACAAGAGCCACTCCAGCCGTCCTGCTCGCACTCCTTGTCGTGCTCATCCTTGGCATCGTCGCGTGCAGCTCCCCTCAACCCGCAGGCGAAACCAAGCCACCCCCGCAGGAAGAAACGGAGACAGGAGACCGTGATAACGACTCCGAGGCGCCGGAAAGTGATCCTGTTGATGAGGACACGGATGATGACCAGCCGCCAGTCGGTGACGGGGACCCCAACCATCCGGATGACGAGGACGATCCTGCTGACGACGATGACGACACGACTGGCCCTCCCGAGGATGAAGAAGATGATGCGGGCACTCCGGATGACGACGAAACCGGGCCGACCGTGGAGGTCAGTAATCTGCGGACGGTGCTGCGGGCACACACTGCCCTGAACGATGCGGGAGTCGGGGAAACCGCGCTGATCCTGACCGCGAACATCGAGTTCACAGAAGCTGCGAAGGAGGCGACGCAGCTCGCAGTCACGCTCCTGACGGGCGACGGGTCGGTGTCGGGCTCGCCCTACCTGCTGGACATCGCTGCCGGCGAAAGCTCGGTCGCCCTGACTGCGGACGGGCACGACTGGGGCCTCCTCGCTCACGAATCGTACCGGGTCAGCGTGGCCTCGGCCGGCGAACCCACAGTCAACGAGCACGACCTGAGCTGGTTACCGGGCGGCCTTTCCCTCCCGTCGGACCTGGAGATCACCATGACCTCGCCCACCGAGATGAGCATCACTTTCGATCCGGCCGCCGAAGCGCGGATCCATCACGTCACTGCTTCCTACACCTCAGCGGATGAGACTAGACAGCGGGGCGCCATGGGCAATGGCGAGGCCACTATCTCAAGCGGCGGCAACTTCGAGGTGCTGCTGGGCCGCGAGTACCAGATGAGCGTGATGGCGGAGATCGCGGAGTCTGAAGGGGATCACGGCGTCACACGGTTCACCAGCGAGACGGTTGCCACGCTCAAGCTGGGGCAGTTGCCTGAAATAACCGCCTGGGTGGGACCAAGCACCGTGGGACCAAGCACCTTAAAGTTATCTGACGGGCTGGACACAGAAGGGTCCTTCGGCAGGCTGTTCGTCATGATGCCCGCCGGAATCGAAGAAGACGCCGAGATCGAGGTCCGGCTCTCCTGGGATGATGACCAGATCCCGCTGCCCCTCCTCGGCCCTGTGGACGACGGGTTCACCCGGTCTTGGCTGATGCAACAGTTCGACGCAGGGATCGACGGACCAGCAGTGCTGACGGTAACGGTGGAAGGTGCTGGCGACACCATGACTGCATACGAGGCCGATTTCGACTTCGCCACGGCGGGATCCCCGCTCGATGCGACCAGGCCAGACACGTCAAACCTGAACCAGAATGACATGTTTCTGTCGTGGGAACCCGTGGCCGAGGCCACGCACTACCTGCTGCATATCCTGGACATCACCAGCACAGGCCCGGAGCCCCCCATCGTATTCAGCAGCATCACGACATCATCCAGCGTGAAGATCCCATTCTCTGACGACTTCCGTATCACCGTCAGAAACCGTGCTGATTTCGTCGTGATGGTGCACGCGCTGGATAGCGACCCGAACGATCCCACCGAGCGCATCGTGCGCTCGAGCGCGTACGTGGATTGGCTCAACGCCTACTTGCCCATCGCCCCCCTC
>CAYPKV010000149.1:0-4547 GCA_964411415.1 uncultured bacterium | reverse complement strand
ACCCCTGACCTTCTGAATGCCATTCAGACGCGCTCCCAACTGCGCCACAGCCCCATTAACTGCCCGCCCTGCGAGCGAAAGTAAGTCTAACCGTTACCCTGCATGCTGTCAACTTTTCCCAGTGGCAGAACAGAAGAGCCGGAGGCCGCATACCACACGCGCCTCCGGCTCCTGATCACGTGACTCGAATACTGCCTGCTTACTCAGCCGCAGCTTCTGCAGCGGCCTCAGCAGCCTTGGCAGCAGCGCGGCTGTCCTTGGCGGCTTTAGCGGCGGCGCGGTCGTCTTCCTGACGGCCGATGTCGGTCTTCAGGCGGGCAGCCTTGCCGCGCAGATCGCGCAGGTAATAAAGCTTGGCGCGGCGGGTGCGGCCACGGCGGATCACTTCGATCTGGCTGATGAGCGGCGAGTTAACCGGGAAGATCCGCTCAACGCCTTCGCCTGAGCTGATCTTGCGCACGGTGATGGTGCTGTTGGCACCCTTGCCGTTCTTGCGCGCGATGACGACGCCTTCGAATCCCTGGATACGGGTACGGTTGCCTTCGACTACGCGGTAGTCAACGCGGACGGTGTCACCGGTGTCGAACGACGGGATGTCGTCACGGATGATTGGCTGCTCGATCGAGCGCATGATGGCGCCTTTGTTGTACTTCATCTGTCTATCTCCTGGCTTGCTGGCTGGCGGCTGACCGCCCCGGTCGCAGATTCGTGCCGGGAGTTTCAGCCCCGGCGGGCATACAGCCTTTAGAAGCTACCACACTTGCAGGTGTCCCTTCAACTGCCGGGGCAACGCAGCTCACTCGCTGCGGTCATCCGGGCCGTCCTGCTCGGTCCAGCGCTCCGGGATGTCAGGGCCGGTCGAGCTGATCTCTTCAGGCAGCTGTGCGGTCACAGTGTCGTCAGCTTCGGGGCGACCGGACCGGCGCCGGTAAGACCGGGCACTGCTGACCGGCACGCCACGGTTGCCGAGCAGCCACAGGCCGGTACCGATGAGCACGAGTGGCAGGATCCAGCTGCCGGTGGAGCCCCAGACTATCAGGGCCATGACGGCACTGCCGACGGCAGGTATGAGAGCCCACTGCTGGGCGTGGCGCGGCAGCATGTAGATGGCCAGGAACGTGGCCGCCAGGCCAGCGAAGAACACGGTCCCACCGCTGAGCCAGCCTACAGACTGTTCAGCCAGGGTGACTGCGGCGAGGGTGAACAGGGTACCGGCCGGCATGAGCGACCACCACATCCGGTCGTCCTCGCGCCACGCCTGCAGGAAGCCGATGCCCGACAGTGCCAGGAACCAGACACCTGCATGACTGCCCGTCACGGTCGCGGCCGCACAGCCGAGCAGGGTCCAGCCGGTGAACAGCAGCCAGGCCTGACGCTTCTCGGTGTAGTGAATGTTGAGCAGCCAGGCGCCCAGACCACCCACGATGAGCAGGCCGATGACGCCACCGAAGCCGCGGATGATCCCCATGTTGGCGAGCAGCAGCAGGCCGCCGATCCCTATCAGAAGAGCGCCGAGGCCCGAAGCGTTCCAGGTTGCCCGCCGTCCGTTGCGCTGTGTTGACTCACTCATTTCAAGCACCTCCAGGTAGTTGACTGCCGCCCGCACCGCATCCGGTCAGCCGGTGCCGGCAGTTCTCTGCCAGTGACCCGACTGTAAGATCCGGACCCGTGGCGGCGCCTCATGAAAAGGTAGGAGATGCCCGTACATCCAAAGTCGGAGGACGGGGCGGTGCCCGCTGACATAGCATGGACACGTATGAACGAAGAACCTGCCTCCTCCGCCCCGATCCGCCTACTGCTGGTTGACGATCACGTCGTGGTGCGGCAGGGCCTCCGCATGGTCCTGGGGCTCGAACCCGACTTTGAGATAGTCGGCGAAGCGTCCAACGGCGCGGAAGCGGTCGAAGCCGCCAGGCAGCTGACGCCGCAGGTCGTGCTGATGGATCTGCTCATGCCCGTCATGAACGGTGTGGATGCCATCCGCAACATCAAGGCTGAGCAGCCGGAGATCGAGATCGTGGCGCTCACCAGCGTCCTCGAGGACAGGCTGGTCATCGACGCCGTTGAGGCCGGAGCCATGGGCTACCTGCTGAAGGACACCGGGCCTGACACGCTGTTCGAGGCGATCCGGGCGGCATCCCGTGGTGAGGTGCGCCTCGACCCGCGGGCCCGCAAGCGTCTGCTCCGCGAAGTGCGCACCCCGGAGATGCGCGAGTCACTGACCGTCCGCGAGACCGAGACGTTGCGCCTGCTGGCGCGCGGCCTGGCCAACCGCGAGATCGCCGAGGAGCTCGGAGTTTCCGAGATGACCGTGAAGACCCACGTCTCCAGCATCCTCTCCAAACTGGACCTGTCCAGCCGCACGCAGGCGGCCCTGTTCGCCCTGCGTGAAGGCCTGGTCGGACTGGAGTAGTTCCCCTGAACGAAGTCCCGGTAATAAGGCGCCTGTCGTTCCGGCTCACCGCCCTGATCCTCGCGATCGTGGCGGTGCTGGCCGGTGCCGCCATCGCCCTGCTGGCCCGGGGTTTCAACCTGTTCCAGCAGGGGCTGCTCAATACCGACCCGACTGCAGTCGCTGACCTGGACGCGATCATCCGTGGCACCATCATCAACCTGCTGGCAGTGTTCCTGTTCACCCTCGTTGCCGCCACCATCTTCTCGCGCAACCTGCTGACCGAACCGATCGAGCAGCTGGCTCAGGGTGTGCGGGAACTCCAGGAAGGCAACCTTGGTGTCACCCTGCCGGTCCGTTCCGGCAGCGAGCTGGGGGAGCTGGCGCGGTCGTTCAACCTCATGTCTGAACGCCTTGCTGCCAGGACCCGGGACCTGACCGAATCGAACGAGGCACTGCGGGCCAGCGAGCAGCGTTACGCCGAAGCGCTCGAACTCACTGAGCAGCGGGTCCAGGAACGTACCCTGGAGCTCCGCGCCCTGCTGGAACTGTCCAACTCGACGGCCCTTACACTCGAGCTGCACCCGCTGCTGGACAGCATCCTCGAACGCCTCGAAGAAGCGGTCCCCCATGACGGCTCGGCCGTGCTGGAGCTCGACGCCGCAGGCAGCCTCAAGCCGGTGGTACAGCACGGCACGTCCGTGGGACGGCAACTGAGCCTGCCGCTGGTCGTCAGGGACAAGAAGCTGGGACGCCTCGTGCTGTTCCGCAGTGACGGCCCGGACTTCGATGAAGGTCAGCGCAGCATCGCCAGCGCCTTCGCCAATCAGGTCGCGATCGCCCTGGAGAACGACAACCTTTACGAGCAGGTACATGAACGGGCCGCCTACGAGGAGCGGCAGCACCTGGCCCGCGAACTGCACGATTCGGTATCGCAGGCGCTGTACGGCATCCTGCTCGGTGCCCATACTGCTCAGAAGCAGTTGCGGACCGACCTGGACAAGGCAGACAGTGCACTGTCCTATGTTGAGAACCTGGCGCAGGCCGGTCTGGCGGAGATGCGGGCACTTATATTCGAACTGCGCCCCGAAGCCCTGGAGCAGGACGGCCTGGTCGGTGCGCTGCGTAAGCAGCTGGACGCGCTTGAGACGCGGCACGAGCTCAACGCCCACGGCGAACTCGGTGAAGAGCCGGACCTGCCGCTGTCGACCAAGCAGGTCGTGTACCGCATCGCCCAGGAGGCGATCCATAACGTGGTCAAGCACGCCCACGCCACACAGGTGTGGGTGAGCCTGGGGCAGACGCCGTCGGGCTACCGTCTCGTCGTCCGTGATGACGGTGGCGGCTTCGATCCCGACCGTGAGTACAGCGGTCAGCTCGGGCTGAAGTCCATGCGGGAGCGCGCTGCCGCCCTGGGTGGCCGGCTCGCCATAAGCAGCAGCGGTGGCGAGGGCACGATCGTGGAACTGACGCTGCCGCTGCCAGAGCAGCTCGCTGACCTGAACGAGGCCGCAGCATGAACTCCGAGCGCGGCCGGCTGATCGGCGTCGCCCTGGTAGCCGCCGGAGTACTGGCGCTGCTGGGCAGCATCCCGCTGTTCCGGCTCCTGCCGTCGTTCATCTGGCTGCTCATGCTGCTGCTGGCAGGCGCTGTGGTGTACAGCTCCAGTTACGTGCGGCTGCCGTTCTGGCAGCGCCTGCTGATCTACATCGGCATCGGTATCTACGCGACTGCTTCGACCGGGGTGTTCAAAGGTGCCGCAGCGACCGGCTTCATCGCTGCGGCTTTCCTGCTCACCTGGCTGGGTGACCAGCGGCAGTGGTGGGCGCTCATCCCGGGCGGAGTGATGTCGGCGGTCACCCTGGTCATACTGCTCGGCAACTTCTTCCCCGGCTGGCAGACGACGCCGCTGTTCATGCTGATGCTGTCAGCGACGTTCACCGTCCTGTACCTGCTGCCGAAGGAACGTGGCGGCCAGCAGTGGGCGCGTTACCCGGCACTGGCCGCCATCCTGATCACGCTTATCATGAACGATCCGAGTGGACGTACGCCCTCGTGGCTTGTTCCGCTGCTGCTCATCGGCAGCGGCGCCCTGATCCTGTGGTGGATCCGCCGGCGTCCGGGCGGCACCTGATTCAGACAGCCTGGGCAGCTG
>CAYPKV010000148.1:0-4609 GCA_964411415.1 uncultured bacterium | reverse complement strand
GCAGTGTCGTACGCCCCGGTGCGCACGCGCAGGAAACCTACGAGCAGGGGCGCGACTGTTGTCATGAGCGCCACGATCGTGGAGATGCTGCCGTTGATCGCACCGAAGTGGGCCGGACCGAACGTCTGGGCCACGAGTCCGGCGCGGGCGAGGGTGCTGGCTCCGTTGGCGATGCCGAAGAACAGGGTGAACAGCATCAGCCCAGGCGTGCCCTTTACGAACAGTAGGACGAGCAGCGCCAGTGCGCGCAGGATGTAGGTCCAGATGGCCAGTACTCCGATCGGGACGCGCCGGGTGGCGGGTGCGAAGGCCAGCCGGCCCAGCACCTGGATCAGCCCGATGGAACCGGCGACTGTAGCCACTGTTGCCGGTTGGAAGCCGCGCTCGGTCAGGAGCGGTACCAGGTGGGGGATCACGCCGATGTTGGCGATGCTGTCCAGGGTGAAGGCAGCTGCCAGCCACCAGAACACCTGACTGCGCAGTGCGGTCTGCGAGCTGACGCTCGCTTCCGGAGCTGCTGTGGGTGTCGTCTGCCCGCTGTCCTGAACCCGCAGGCCGTCCGGCTCGAAGCCCAGTCTGCGGGGGTTGTCCCGCAGTACCAGGGCGTGCAGTGGCACGGTGACCACGGCCAGGATCAGCGCCAGGACCCGCAGCGCTGAACGCCAGCCGAGTCCTTCTGTCAGTGCTGTGGCAAGCGGGATGAATATCGTACTGGCCAGGCCGGCGACCATCGTTACGAGCAGCAGCGCCTTTATACGGTCCTGCCGGAACCAGGTGGCGATGACCGTGAACGCCACGTCGTAAAGGACGAGCGACATGGCCACGCCGACGCCGGCCTGCACCAGGTACAGCATCGGCAGGCTGTTCGTGAACGACCAGATCAGTACCACGGCAGCGGCCAGCAGCGAACCTGCCGTCATAAGTCCACGGGCGCCACGGGCATCGACCCAGCGGCCCACCTGGTAAGCAGCGAGGCCGGAGACCAGCAGCGCCAGGGAGAAAGCTCCCGAGGTCTGGGCTCTGCTCCAGCCAAGCTCGGCTTCCATCGGCAGGGTGAACACACCGAAGCCGTAGGTGAGCACTCCATAGCCAACCGTGGTCGTCACCGCGAGCGCCCAGGCGATGCGCCAGCCCGGGAAACTGGCAGGAGGAACAGCCGTGACCATCTGCACATCTTAGTTGCCGCGCGGGCCTGTCCGACGCGGTTACCCGGGAATCAGGGAGAGTCAGCAGGCACAGTCCCTGCATGCACTACAATCCACTACCGCCTGGAGGTGGCTGATGAACGAGCAAGTCGACGGAGCTGAACTTACCCGCAGTCTGCTGGGCCTGTACCGCGAACTGCTGCAGGGCACGGTGGAAGGTGAACCGGTCTGGATCACGGACGGTGGGCCTGAATCGGCGCTGATCGGCAGCCTCAATGACCTCGATGCCGAGGAAGCATCGCGTGACATCGGCGGCAACAGCATCGCGGCACATGCAGAACACATGCGTTGGGCGCTTCAGCTGGTCAACGACTGGTTTGATGGCAGAGGGAGCCGCCCCGACTGGTCCGAGAGCTGGTCAGTCTCGACCGTCGATGCACAGGAGTGGGACAGGTTGCGTTCCGATCTGGCTCACGCCTGCACCAAGATCCTTGAAAACCTTGAGAACCGGCAGCGCTGGAACGCGGAGATGGCGCTTCAGGGAGCACTCGCCTCGTACGGTCATGCCGCTTACCACCTGGGAGCCATCCGGCAGATGCGCAAGCAGCTCAGGTAGCGCCCGTCACTGCCAGCCGCTGAGTTCCGTCGTGACCGTCCGCAGGTTGCCCTCCTCCTGCGATTCGGAACGGCTGCTGAGCATCACTCCGCTGCCCGGATCGAAGGTCGAAGCGAACCGGTAGCCGGGACCTTCGGTGACCAGCACCACTCCACTCTGGTCGGCCCGCTCGACGGACAGGCGGTGGCCTGTGACCGGGTCAGTGTCCAGGACCTGGCCTGCCTGCAGCTGCGGGATGACGGACGTGGGGATGAAATGGCCGGTGCCTGAGGTGATGACCACCTGTTGCTGTACCGGTGACAGGGGGATGCCCATCATGCTCAGGTTCATGGTCGACTGGGCGGTCATCCAGGCGGCACCACGCTGCTGCATCGTGTAGGTCACCTGCATCTCGTAGGTCGAAGACGCGTCGAACATCGTTATGCCGGGCGTTGACTGCACGACCTGCCCGCTGTAAGTGAGTGAGCTCAGGTTCTGGATGTTGCTGGGCAGCGGGACTGTCGTGCTCCACGGCAAAGCGACCTGGCGGACGTTCACGAACTCCTGTACTGCACTCGTGTAGCCGGCGGCGGTGTTGTTGGGATCACCGCTGGCTTCCGTGAAGCTGAGCAGGATGCCTGAGTCGAGGTCGTAGACCCGCCAGCTGCGATTGTTCTGGTAGTTGGTGCTGATCGAGATCGCGTTGTAGGTGCGGCCGCCGTGCTGGAACGGACCGCGTTCCACGGTCTCGATGCCGCCCGGAGCGGCCTGGTAACCGGCCAGCACGGCGGGTGACCTCCAGTAGTCGAAGCAGGAGTTGCCGTCTGACACCGTGGAATCGTTGCTGCTCACGGTCAGGGTGTTGACGGTGAGCCCTCGCGAGTACATGGTCATGGTCGCCACGCAGTTGGCGGCATCATGGGAGTGGATGTTCAGCTGAAGGAAGCCGGTCCCGCCGGTGATGCGTGCATCGGGCCCTGCGGCAGCAGCCGGGGTGCTCTGAACAGCCTGGCTCCAGGTGATCCTGGTACCGGCAGGCAGGTAGCCACTTGGCTGTGGTGTGGTCTGTTGGCCGCCCCCGCCCATCCGGGTCAGCCGGAACGTCTGAGCTGCGTTCTGGAACGTGAGCGTGTCACCGTTCAGGAGCGCCGTGAACTGCCAGAACTGGCCGGCATCCTGATACGTTCCGTCGATGCGCTGGTTGTTGCCGGAAGCGGTGAACGGGTAGGTCCTGCCGCCAGCCTCGAACTGGCCGCTGTACTGGCTGTTCTGGCCGGTTATCTGGATGGTCATGAACCCGTCTGAGAAGGTCCCGGTCATCGGGTCAGCAGCCTGGGCGAGCGCGCCGGACGAGGACAGGGCCAGAAAGAGGACGAACAGCTTGACGATGCGGATCAATGTTCGCTGCACGGGCAGGTAAGGCATGCTGGCCTCCAGTTGGTCTGTTGCCAGAGTGTACTGCCTGGCAGTCGGCCCTGAGCAGTTCAGGTCACAGGGTCACTGCTTCAGTCGGTTCTGCACGCCTCCGAATCACAGCCGCCCGGCAGCCGGTGCCGGTTGCGGGCGATTGCCTTGTAAACCCGGTCCGAAACCTGTCTGATGCCCGGCACGTAGTAGACGAGCGCGGCGCCGCCGACTGTACGCGCGATAGCCTCAGCGCCGGTGTAAACCCTGCCATCTGGCAGAACGAGGGTGATCGCTTCCCGCAGCCTGTCAGCCTGCAGTCTGGGGTCAGCCGACCGGAAATCCTGCAGCGCCGTGCGCTCCACGTCCCTGCGCAGGAAGCGTCCGAATCGGGCCAGGCTGCGCCGGCAGAAGCCACAGTCAGCGTCGTAGAGGAGGACCGTCATCTCTGCGTCTATTGTAGGGATGTGCAGGCGCAGTGTGCCGTGCCAGTTACGGTGCTGACGTGCTGCAAGCGATGAACCTGCCGGAACCTGAGCCTTATTGGCCGCTGTCTTTACCACTGGTGCAGCGGAACAGCCGCGTCGAGTTCGCTGCTGGGATAACCGTGCTGGTGGGGGAGAACGGCAGCGGTAAGAGCACCTTGCTGGAAGCGCTTGCGATCGCAGCTGATCTGCCGGCAGCTGGCAGCCCGGATCATCCGACTGATGATGTTACTCTTACCGGTGTCCGACCGCTGGCGGAACGCATGCGTCTGGAATGGACCGCCCGAAGTCGTCGCGGCCTGTTCCTGCGTGCAGAGGATTTTTTGGATACGTCCGGGAGCAGAACGCGCGGGATGCAGAGCTGCTGGCGGATGCTGCACGCCTGCGACTGGACAATCCGGATATGCCTGAGCTGGAGCTGCGGCGGATTCAGGCGCCATACCTGGGTCCGGTAGCTGCCCGTGAATCCCGTTACAACGGTGATTTGGATGCCCGGAGTCATGGGGAGTCGTTCATGGCTTTCTTTCAGGGTCGTGTGAACAGCCGCGGGTTGTACCTGCTGGATGAGCCGGAGGCGGCGCTGAGTCCGCTGCGGCAACTGGCGTTTCTGTCGCTGTTGAAGGACGCTGTAAACCTGGGGGCGCAGTTCGTCATCGCCAGCCACGCGCCCATAGTGATGGCAGCTCCCGGGGCGAGGCTGCTTGAGTTGCGTGATGGGGAGCTGGTGCGAAGTGAATTCGATGAGCTCGAGCATGTCCGCACGTTGAGGGCGTTTCTGAGGGAGCCAGCAGCGTACCTCCGGCACCTTTGACCTCATCCGGAGCTGCAGCCTGGGGTCCGCGCTGGTAGTTGGCCAGTGGTGACCCGCTGATGCTGCCAAGATCCGCAAAAGAGAAGAAACCCCGTCAGTGACGAGGTTTCTGTGTGGTGCCCCGACCAGGACTCGAACCTGGGACCCAGAGATTAAAAGTCCCTTGCTC
>CAYPKV010000147.1:0-4644 GCA_964411415.1 uncultured bacterium | reverse complement strand
GAGACGGCGTTGAAGCAACCAGTCTGGACAGTAAGGGCGCCGGCCCCACCCTCTGAAACCGGCCGAATCGTGAAAGCAACCGGCCTGCCGCCGCTGCTGGCAGGCATGCTGTGGTCCCGTGGCTTCCGGGGTGATATAGCTGCGGAACTGCAGCCGGAGCTGGCACCGGCGCGCATCCCGACGCTCCAGCTCGCCGCGCTGCGGCTGAACATGGCGATCAGCGCCGGCAAACGCATCCTCATCCACGGCGATTACGACGCTGACGGCATCAGCGGCACCGCTGTGCTCACCCTGGGCCTGCGTTCGCTGGGTGCCCGCGTCGACACTTTCATCCCCAACCGCCTGACCGACGGTTACGGCATCAGCATGCAGCACGTGCCCGCGCATGCGGAACGCGCGGACGTGTTCATCACCGTCGACTGCGGGATCAGCAACTTAGCCGAGATCGCGGCACTGCAGGAAGCAGGCGTCGAGGTGATCGTCACCGACCACCACACGCCGGGTGAAGAACTGCCCGAGTGCCTGGTCGTGCACCCCCGCTACGCGGACGATGCTGCGCCTGACAAGCCGGAACTGACCGGCGCCGGCGTCGCCTGGCACCTGCTCTGGGCCGTGCACCGCCTGCGCGGACTGCCGGCCCCGCTCGAGTACACGGACCTGGCCTCCATCGGCACCATCGCCGACGTAGCCTCGCTCATGGGCGAGAACCGCGCGATCGTGCAGGAAGGCCTGCGGCGCATGGAAGCCAGCAACTGGCCCGGCCTGCGGGCCAGCATCAGCCAGAGTCGCCTGCGGCCGCCTCTTAGCGCCCGCAGCGTGGCGTTCGTGCTGGCACCACGGCTCAACGCTGCCGGCCGCCTCGGCGAAGCGGAACTGGGCCTGGAACTGCTCATGACGCCAAGCGAGACCCGGGCGCGGGAACTGGCCGTCTACCTGGACGCCCGCAACGAACTGCGCCGGCAGATCCAGGACGAGATGTTCGAACGCATGCTCGAGCAGGCCGACCCGAGCCACCCCGCCCTGGTCGTTCACGACGCCGACGGCCACCCCGGCGTCATGGGCATCGTCGCCAGCAAGCTGCTGGAACGCTTCTACAAGCCCGTGTTCATCATCGCGAAAGGCAAAGGCAGCGTCCGCAGCACCCCTGGCATCTCCGCCGTCGGCGCACTGAACGCCGCCAGCGGACATCTGCATGGCTTCGGTGGTCACATGCAGGCGGCCGGCTTCTCACTCGACCCGGCAGCGATCCCGGAGTTCACCGCGCAGATCCACGAGTACGTGCGGCAGCATCCGGAGCCACATCCGCACATCGTCATCGACCACATACTGAACACCGGTGACGCCAGCAGCGAACTGCTGCGCAAGCTCGAGGAACTCGAACCGCTCGGTCAGGGCATCGAAGCACCCGTGTTCGCCATCACCGGCCGGTTGGAACAGGCACGCGCCGTGGGCCGGGATGCCAGCACGCTGCAGCTGCGCCTGGCGGGCCTGAAAGGCGTCTGGTGGGGCAACGGTGAACGCGCTGACCTGCTGACCCCCGGTTCTGAGCTGCACGCGGCGGTCAGCCTGACCGAGAACGAGTTCCGTGGCCAGGTGTCAGTCGAGTTCCGCGTGGACGACCTGCGTGAAGCGGGGCCACTCGAGGTCGATTGCGGCGGAGCGGAACCACCGGAGATCAACGCCACCGTCCTGCGTGGCAGGCCGGATTCAGAAGCAGATCTGCACCTGACTGACCTGCCGCTGGGCGACACGCTGGAACACCTGGCAGTCCCGTTCCGGGAACTGCTGCAGCAGGAACAGCAGGTGTGGCTGGATCTGGACGAACACGCCCTGGAACGGCTCCGGCGCCGTCAGGCTGCCCTGCCCGGCCTGAACGACAGCCGCCGCGCCTGGCTGCTCATCAAACGCGGCACCCCACTGCCGTGGAGCGAAGAGCGCAACGGTCTCATCAGGAAGATCCTGCTGGAGCTTGACCTGCTGGACGACCGCGGTTTCGCCCGCACCGGACAGAAACGCGACCCGTGGAGTTCCCCCACCCTGCTGGCCTGTGAGCTCGAACGGTACCGGCTTTCCTCGTTCGAAACTTCCTACCGGCACTACTCGGACGAAGGCTTCACACTTGCGGTCCGCTGGCTGTTCGCAGGCTGAGGCCAACCGGCTGCACTACCGTGCAATACTGCCGTGGTGAACGGCGCATTGAACAGCGACGCCACCATGGCGCCGAACCGGAAGATCCTCAGGCAACTCGAAGAAGACCTGCGCAGGGAAGTGCGGGGTGAAGTGCGATTCGACCGTGGCACGCGGGCGATCTACGCTACCGATGCCAGCCCGTACGAGATCGTGCCGCTCGGCGTAGTACTGCCCCTGGACGTCGACGACGTACGCGCAGCAGTACGGATCGCGGTCAGCCACGGCGTGCCGGTACTGCCGCGTGGCGGTGGCACCAGCCTGGCCGGCCAGACGGTCGGTGAAGCAGTCGTCATCGACGTCAGCAAACACCTGACCGGCATCCTTGAACTGAACGCAGCCGAAGGCTGGGTCCGTGTTGAACCCGGTGTGGTGCGCGACCAGCTGAACACTTACCTCGCTCCATACGACCTGCAGTTCACCCCTGACGTCAGCACCACCAACCGTGCCAACGTCGGCGGCATGGTGGCCAACAACTCCGCCGGCACCCGCTCCATCAAGTACGGCAAGTCGGTCGATCAGGTGCTTGCACTGAAGGTGCTGCTGGCTGACGGCACTGTGGCCTGGCTGGAAGAACTGGACGGCTTCGGCCTCGAGCAGCAGCTGGCCCGCCGTGACCGGCTGGGCGAAGCGTACCGGACCGTGCACCGCATCATCAGCGAACACGAAGACGAGATCGAAGCGCGCTACCCGAAGGTGATGCGCCGCGTCGGTGGTTACAACTTAGATGAGTTCATCGGCGGCCGGCCCTTCAACCTGGCCAAGCTGATCGCCGGCTCCGAAGGCACGCTGGCTTTCATCCTCGAACTGAAACTGCGCCTCTACCCCGTTCCCAAGCACCGGGTGCAGGCGCTCGTGCACTTCAGCACCATGGACGCTGCACTGCGGGCCGTGCCCCTCATCAACCGGCACGGCCCGTCAGCGGTCGAACTGATCGACGACGTGATGCTGAACCTGGGACTCGAGAACCCCGAGATCGCCCGGCTGCTCCACTGGGTCGACGGCACCCCCGAGACGGTGCTGATGGTCGAGTTCGACGGTCAGACGGGCGAAGAGGTGCTGACTGCCCTGTCCCGCCTGCACGCCGATGACGAGCTGGCAGAACTCGCCTACTCGGTGGTCGACGCGATCGCGCCGCAGACCCAGGCGGACGTGCTGGAGTTCCGCCGCGCCGGGCTGGGTGTCTACTCCACCATCAAAGGCAGCGAACAGCCGACCGCCGGCATCGAAGACGCCGCCATCCCGCCCGAGAACCTGCAGTACTACGTACCGGCCGTGCTGGACGTCGTGCGCAGGCTGAACACCCGCATGATCGTCTACGGGCACGCCAGCGTCGGCGTGCTGCACATCCGGCCGCTGCTGGACCTGAAAACACCCGAAGGCGTGCGCAAGTACCAGGCGATCAACGACGCCGTGTTCGAACTGGTCAAGAAGTACGGCGGCTCCTGGAGCGGCGAGCACGGTGACGGACTCATCCGCTCCCAGGAGAACCGGGCGATGTTCGGTGACACGCTGTACGAGGCGTTCCGGGAGATAAAACGGGCGTTCGACCCTGACTGGCTCATGAACCCGGGCAAGATCGTCGACGCGCCACCGATGACGGACAACCTCCGCTTCGGCAGCGCCTACCCGCGCGACACGCTGAAGACGCACTTCGCGTTCGCCGAAGACGGCGGCATGCTCGCAGCAGCCGAGGCGTGCGTCGGCGTGGGCGCCTGCCGCAAGGTCGACGTGGGCACCATGTGCCCCAGTTACATGGCCACCCGCGATGAACTGCATTCCACCCGCGGACGCGCCAACGTGCTGCGCATGGCACTGAACGGCCGGCTCTCCGGCGGCCTCGCCAGCCGTGAAGTGAAGGAAGCCCTGGACCTGTGCCTGGAATGCAAAGCCTGCAAGGCCGAGTGCCCCAGCCAGGTGGACATGGCCAAACTGAAGTACGAGTTCCTGCAGCACTGGCATGACGAGCACGGTGTGAGCCTGCCCACGCTGGCCCTCGGCAACGCCGCGAAGGTCGCGCCGCTGGGCCAGAAACTCGCACCGGTGGCGAACGCGGTCCTGCCGCTGAAGCCCGTGCGCTGGCTGATGGAACGCACCGCCGGCATCGACCGGCGCCGCACCCTGCCCCGTTACGCCCGGCAGGACTTCGCCAGCTGGTTCCGCCGCCACCGCCAGCAGCAGCCCGCTGCAGGCGAACGCCGTGTCGCACTGTTCGCCGACTCCTGGACGATGTACAACGAACCGGAGATCGGCAAGGCTGCCACCGAAGTGCTCGAAGCGCTCGGTTACGAGGTCGAGCTCGTGCCTTACGGCTGCTGCGGCCGGCCACAGATATCGAAGGGCCTGCTGCGTGACGCGAAGAAGCTGGCAGCCGACAACGTCAGCCGCCTGAAGCCGTACGCCCACGCAGGCGTCACGGTCGTCGGCCTGGAACCTTCGTGCGTCACCGCTTTCCGT
>CAYPKV010000146.1:0-4659 GCA_964411415.1 uncultured bacterium | reverse complement strand
TAGCTGGCTGACTGGCTCGGTATGCGGTAGTGGATGACCGAGTCGACCTCGGGGATGTCCAGGCCACGGGCGGCCACGTCAGTTCCGACGAGCACGGCCAGCTGACCGCGACGGAACCGTTCGACGACACGTTCCCGCTGCACCTGGTTCAGGTCACCGTGGATCGCTTCAGCCGGGATGCCGACGGCGTCCAGGCCCTGGGCGATCTCGTCGACCTCGGCTTTGGTGTGGGTGAACACGATGGCTCGGCCACCCCCATGGACGTGCAGCACGTCCGCCAGCAGGTTCAGGCGGTTACGGCCCGGAGCCTCGATGGCGATCTCATCGTAGGTGACTTCCTCACTGGCGACGACGTTAACGTGGTACGGGTCGTTCAGGTACTGCTCAGACAGGTGCATCGCCCAGCGCGGCAGGGTAGCCGAGAACAGCATGGTCTGCCGGCCCTCAGGAGTGGCAGCGAGCATGGTCTCGACGTCTTCCTCGAAACCCATCGACAGCATCTCGTCAGCTTCGTCGAGTACGACGATGTTGACAGCCGACAGGTCAAGTATGTTCTGGCGCATGTAATCGAGCGCACGGCCGGGCGTCGCGACAACGACGTCGACACCTGCCTGCAGGTCACGGGCCTGCCGGCCGTAGCCGGTACCGCCGTAGATGGTGGTCACGCGCAGGTGACGGGCGACGCTTTCCAGTTCGCCGGCCACCTGGATGGCCAGTTCACGGGTCGGGGTGAGCACCAGGGCGCGTGGTCTGCGGCCGCGGGTGCTGTCGGGCTCCAGGCGCTGCGCGATCGGCAGGCTGAACGCAAGCGTCTTGCCGGTGCCGGTACGGGCCTGGCCGATGATGTCACGGCCGTTGAGTGCTTCAGGCAGCGTCTCACGCTGCACGGGTGTTGGTTCGGTGATGTTCCTGTCAGTAAGCGCAGTGATGATGCGCTCGTCAAGAGCGAAGTCGGTGAACATGCTTTAATCCCCTCATGGATCATGCCCGGAGGTGGCTCCGGGCTCCTGCGCAGCCTTGACGGCTGCTCTCCTTCAGTGACCGGTCGCGAACGTCTTACCTCGCAAACCTCCGCTGAAACAGCAGGCTCCTGTGGGTAATAAACGCCAGTTTGTACCGGTTCGCCATGCGCCCAGACGGCGCGGCAACCTGTGAATAGTAGCACGAACTTTGCGTGGGCATGTAAGCAGCCACCCGAGCTGGTAGCATCCTCAGTCAGTGAGCACGCATCCGGGACCTGCACGACTGGCTTTCGCGGCCCTTACGGTACTGCTGGTCGGGCTGGCTCTGCGCGCACCCATAATCAGCGTCTCACCGGTACTCAGCCACATACAGGACCACTGGAACCTGAGCAGTGTCAGCGCGAGCCTGCTCACGACATTGCCGGTACTCTGCTTCGGTGCCCTGGCCCTCGCTGCTCCCCGCCTTGAGCAGCGCTTCGGCCTGGAACGCACCGTCCTGGCGATGCTGCTCGTGGCCGCCGCTGGCGTGCTGGCCCGCTCGGCAGGCGGCGCTGCCTGGCTGTTCACCGGCACCGTGGTGCTCGGCGCTGCCACGGCCGTGAACAACGTACTTCTGCCTGGACTGATCAAGCGCGACTGGTCGCACGCAGCCGGGCCGCTCATGAGCGTCTATTCAGTATCCATGGCCCTGGGACCGACACTGGCAGCGCTGCTGAGCGTTCCGCTGCTCGGGCTGCTGGCCGGTGACCTCCGGCTGGCCCTCGCGGCATGGGTGGCATCGCCGGTCATCGCTTTCGTGTCACTGCGGCTGCTGCAGCGTCCAGCGGGCCGCAGGGCAGCAACTGCAGCCCGGCCGCGCGGTGCGGTCAGCAGCGGCGGCAGCCTGCTGCGTGACAGTCTGGCCTGGCAGGTCTCCCTTTACCTGGGCATCCAGTCGCTCATCTTCTACGCGATCTCAGCGTGGCTGCCTACCCTGCTGGCCGACCGGGGCCTGTCAGCGCTCGCTGCCGGCTCGGGCTTCTCCCTGTTCAACCTGGTCAGCATCGCCGGCTCGTTCAGCGCGCCGCTCCTGGCGGTGCGGATGAAGCAGCAGAGCCTGCTCGCCCTGGCCGGCGGGCTCCTGTGGCTCAGCGGACTGAGCGGGCTGCTGCTCGTTCCCGCAGTGCCGGTACAGCTGTGGGTGGCACTGTGCGGACTCGGCAGCGGGCTGTCGTTCTCCCTTGCGCTGACCCTCCTGGTGCTGCGCTCACGCACTCCTTCCGAGGCAGCCCGGCTGTCTGGCATGGCCCAGGCGGGCGGCTACCTGCTGGCGGCTCTGGGACCGGTCCTGATCGGCTGGCTGTACGGGCAGACCGGAGCCTGGGACCTGCCAGTCACCGTGCTGCTCGCCCTGGTGCCGCTGCTGATCCTCACCGGCATGGCCGCCGGCCGGGCCCGGTTCGTGCTGGACGGTACGGACGTCACTGCCACCAGCCGCTGAGCGGCTGATACTCGGGTGAGTTCAAGGAAACCGAGGTGCCTGATGCCATCCCGACCGACCAGACCTCTGCTGGCCACCGTACTGACCGCGCTGCTTATCATCCTGACCGCCTGCTCCGGCCCCCGGCTGCCGGCCGCTCCTCAGGCTCTCGAAGCCGTCGCCGGACCCGTGTACGCGCAGCTGTACTGGACCCATCCAAGTCCGGACACCGGTTTCACCGTCCAGGTGAGCCGTGACGGCGGCGCCTGGCAGGAACCGGCCGGTCTTGTGCCGGGCCAGGACGGCCTGTCTGCCCTTGTGCCGCTGGAGGCCGGCGTCACCAGCCGCTTCAGGGTCGGCACGCGCAGTGGTGAACTGACCGTCTGGGCAGAAGCGCCCGGCGAGTTCAGTCGAGGCCAGGGAATCACCCTGCAGATCGGCACCTTCAACCGCGGCGACTGGTCTGACACCGCCGGTACCGCGTTCCTCATCTACCTGGACGGGCTGCCCGTGACTGAACCCCTCGAGCTGCTGCTGAGCGGCCCTGCCGGCTGGGCCGCCGGTGACCACCCGATCACCGTGTCCGCTGAGGAGCTGGAGCGGGGCTGGCTGATCGGCCTCCTGTACGGGCTTGACGCCCTGGACGGGACTTACACCCTGCGCTCGGCGGACGGGCTGCTGCGGACTGAACTCAGGTTCAGCCACCATGACTTTCGGCTTGCCCCGGCGACAGACCTGGCAGTTGCCGGCCTTGACGCGGCTGCGGGTCAGCTGAGCGCCAGCTGGTCACCACCGGTCGCAGACGCTTTCACCCAGACGGCGGTGCTGTCAGCGACTGACCATTACACGGTCACCTTCGCGGCCAGCGCCGAGTTCAGCGGGCTGGAACTCGATCCTCACGACCTGCGCCTCGAAGTGATCAGCACCAACGCCACCTTCACCGGCCCGGTCATGCCCCATCCGTTCGGTGCAGCCCAGGCGGTGCTTGACCTGTCACTGCCTGCGGACGAGTGAGGCGACGCTGACGTCAGGGTTAGCATCGGCACATGCCGGCTGCGCGGACCATCCCACTCGAACTGCCTGACGGCCGGCTCATAGGCGTCACGGTACTGCGGCATCCGCGCTACCGGTCGGTCCGCCTGACCGTCACCCCGGCCGGTGAAGCGCGCATCAGCGCACCGCAGCGGACCAGCCTGAAGGCACTGCGCAGCTTCGTTGACCAGCACGCTGAGTGGCTGGCCCGCCACCTGCCGGCGCTGCAGCGGCCCGGACTGCCTGACACAGTGGAACTGCGGGCGCTGGCTGAGACCTGGACGCTCATCAGTTCAGAGGCTGTGTCGCGGTTGCGGGCAGCAGATGGTGTCCTGCTGCTGCCGGCGGCTGGAGATCCCCTGCTGCAGCTGGACCGCTGGCTCCGGGAGCGCGCCCGGACGGCACTGGGCAGGCAGCTTCAGCAACTGAGCGTCAGCACCGGACTGCCCTACGGCCGGCTGAGCATCCGCGCACAACGGAGCCGCTGGGGCAGCTTCTCGTCAGGCGGCAACGTAAGCCTCAACTGGAAGCTCCTGTTCCTGCCGCCGGAACTGGTCCGTTACGTGCTGCTGCATGAACTGTGCCACGGCCTGCACATGGACCACTCGCCTGCCTACTGGGCAGTACTGACGAGGCTGGAGCCACGCACCCCGGAGTTCAGACGCCACATGCGCAGTGCTTCCCGGTTCGTACCTGACTGGGCCGCCGGGCTGTAGAGCTCTGACATAATGGCGGGCGTGCAACAGACTGCTGCCCAGGGCATGACGAGCGAGTTCCGTGTCAAGGACGCACCGGTGTATGACACCCGTACGCCCGTGCGCTGGGTCATCTCGCACGTCAGCCGATACCCGGGCATGTGGACACTGTTCGTCATCAGTACGCTGACCCTGACAGCAGTCACCTCACTGATGCCACGTCTGACCGGCTCCGCTTTCGACGTGGTGACAGGGCCGGAGCCGCTGGACGGACTGCTGCGCATCGCTCTGCTTCTCCTGGCACTCGCCCTGCTGCGCGGCGTGGCCGAGATGGCGCTGATCGTCGGCATCGAGTTCATCGCCCAGCGCTTCGAACGTGACGCGCGGGCCGAACTGATGCTGAGCCTGCTCGGCAAGAGCCAGGCGTTCCACAACCGCCAGCGCGTCGGTGACGTAATGGCCCGGGCTGCCAACGACGTGCGGCAGCTGAACCTGATGTTCAGTCCCGGCG
>CAYPKV010000145.1:0-4709 GCA_964411415.1 uncultured bacterium | reverse complement strand
CCGAAGAACCCCTGCCCGGCAACTTCACCGGCCACATCACCGACCTCTGCCCGGTGGGCGCACTGCTCGACACCACCAGCCGCTTCCGCGGCCGCAACTGGGAGTACGAGCACATCCGCAGCACCTCCCCGGACGATGCCTCCGGCTCGGGCATCATCATCGACGCCCGCACCGGCCGCATCGAACGCATCCGCGCTGCCCTGAACGACGAAGTCAACAAGAGCTGGATCGACGACGGAGTCCGCTTCGGCCACGAGTTCACCGATGCCCCTGACCGCATCCGCACCCCACTGCTGCGCCGCGACGGCGAACTCGTCCCGGCCAGCTGGGAAGAAGCAGCGGTGTTCATGGCAGAGCGGCTGGCCGGCTTCGCTCCCGGCGAGACCGGCATCGCGCTGCGTGCTGACGCCACCCTGGAAGAAGGGGTGGCCGCCCGCGAGCTGGCAGCTGCACTCGGCACCGCCAGCCTCGACCACTGGCCGCGGCCCGCAGCTTCGGTGATGCCGGAGTTCCGGAGCCGGCCCGCCACCTTCACCGAACTGGCCACGGCGGACGCCATCCTGGTCATCGGTGACCCGACCGAAGAAGTCCCGCTGATCGACCTGCGTATCCGCGACGCCCTGAAGGGCGTTCCACCGGCAGCGCTGCTGCCACACGGTGTGCCGATCGCCGACCTGCGGCTCAAGGAACACGCGCCGCTCGACAGCAGCCGCCTCGTCGTTGCCGCACCGTACCGGACCAGCCTGATGCGCATCGCCGGCACCACAATCAGTTACCCCGCCGGTGGCGAAGCCGCTGTGCTGGAAACACTGGCGGCGCTCGTCGCCGGCCGTCAGACCGAGGCAGACGAACAGCTGCGAAACGCTGCCGCACTGCTGAAGCGGGCTGAGAACGCCGTCATCGTCTACGGCGGACTCGTGCTGGACGATCCCGCTGCCGCGAAGGCAGCCGCCCAGCTCGTCAAGGCAGCCGGTGCCCGCCCAATGATCATGGGGCCAGCCGCCAACAGTTTCGGACTCGAACTCACCGGCGTGCTGCCCGGTGAAGGCGGCCACGACTGGGAAACGATGGCGCGGGGTGGCCTGCGTGGACTGATCGTCTCGCAGCTTGACCCGGCGCTGAGCCCGGACGCGGCTGACGTGCTCAGCAGGATGGAACTGTTCGTGCTGCACACGATGTTCCACGGCCCCGGCACTGAACTGGCCGACGTGGTCCTGCCGGCCCTGAGCGGCCTCGAGAAGGACGGAACGTTCATAAACTTAGAGGGCCGCGCCCTGCCCGTGCGGGCCGCGCCGACCGACGCCGGACTCGCCCAGGACTTCACTTTCGTCGTGCGGGCACTTGGTGAAGCTCAGGGCCGGCGCCTCGAAGGTCGCAGCGTACGCAGTGCCCGCCGCCAGCTGAAGTCCAGCTTCGGCATCGACTTCGCGGAGCTGCTTGACCAGGGCGTGCTGCTCGACCTGAGCGCCCGTAAGTTCATGAGCCGCCGCAACGGTGCTGACACCGTGCGGACCGGACACGGCGTCGGCCTGGACGTGCTCGTCACGCCCAGCATGCTGCGCCACGAGTACCTGGAACGCAACCCCCACCTGCTGCGCGACCGCGGCTTCACCCCGCTCACCGTCAGTCAGGCCGACGCCGAGAAGCTCGACCTGCGCAGCGGTGACCAGCTGAGCCTGACGGTCGATGGCCTGCGCCGCCGGGCCGAAGTCCGCGTCAGTGACGCTGCCCCGGCCGGAGTGATGCTGCTGGCCGGACTGCCCGAACAGCGCAGCGGCCTGCGCAGCGCTGCCGCCGAGTCCATCCGCCACGAGCGGCAGGCTCTGGAGGTGATCTGAGTTGGATCCCTGGTGGGCGACCCTCATCAAGGCCGTCCTGCTGTCGGTGACCCTGCTCGGCGTCTTCGCCTACATGACGCTCATCGAGCGCAAGCTGCTGGGACGCATGCAGAACCGCTACGGACCGAACCGTACCGGCCCGCTCGGGCTGCTGCAGCCGATCGCTGACGCCATCAAGTCGATATTCAAGGAGACGATCGTTCCGACGAACGCGAACCGGTTCATCTTCTTCCTTGCGCCGTTCATCAGCATCACCTTCGCGCTGTCCGCGTTCGCGATCATCCCGGCCGGACCTGCCGGCAGCTTCTTCGGGCTCAACCCGTGGATCATCGACCTGGACGTCGGCCTCCTCTACATCTTCGCCGTGACCGCTCTGGGCATATACGGAATATTCCTGGGTGGCTGGGCCAGCAACAGCAAGTATTCGCTGCTGGGCAGCCTGCGCTCCTCGGCACAGCTGATCAGCTACGAACTCGGCCTCGGCCTGAGCGCCCTTACCGTCATCATGATCGCCGGCACAGTCAACCTGCGCGAGATCGTCGATTTCAACATCTGGTCGCTCTCGCCCTGGCTGTGGCTGCCGATCCTGATCGCCTTCGGATCGTTCGTCATCTCCGGTTTCGCCGAGGTCAACCGCACCCCGTTCGACCTGCCCGAGGCGGAGCAGGAGCTTGTGGCCGGCTACATGACGGAGTTCTCGAGCATCAACTGGGCCCTGTACCAGATGGCCGAGTACGTGAACATGCTGACCATGTCCGCGTTCATCAGCACCCTGTTCCTTGGTGGCTGGCGCGGACCGGCGTTCCTGAACAACATCATCCCCGGGATGGCGGAATGGCCGTTCATCTGGCTCATCGCCAAGATGGCGATCTTCATGTTCCTGTTCATCTGGGTTCGGGCGACCCTGCCCCGCTTCCGCTACGACCAGCTGATGCGCTTCGGCTGGTTCTGGCTGTTCGAGATCGCGCTGGGTGCGGCGCTGCTCACCGGGGCGGTGATCGCGTTTGTACTCTGACCAGTCCATGAAGCGCCTGACTGCGGCCTGGGGCCGACACACGGGAGATAACTGATGAGCCTAGTCGACATCGCCAAGGGAATGGGCGTCACGCTGAAGTACCTGTTCAGCAAGCCCGCAACCGTGAGTTACCCGGACGAACCGGCGAACGTGATGGCCCGCTTCCGCGGCCGGCACCACCTGCTCCGCCACCCGGATACCGGGCTCGAGAAGTGCATCGGCTGCAGCCTGTGCGCGGCAGCATGCCCCAGCTACGCGATCTACGTCGAAGCTGCCGAGAACGACCAGGACAACCCGGTCTCAGCGGGTGAACGTTACGCCGCGATCTACGAGATCAACATGCTGCGCTGCATCTTCTGCGGCATGTGCGAAGAAGCCTGCCCCACCGGCGCCATCGTCCTGGGGCACGAGTTCGAACTGGCTGACTTCCGCTACCAGGACTTCACCTACGGCAAGGAAGACCTGCTGGTCGGCACGCGCGGCGGCAAGTGGCAGCGCCGCGAGGCTGCGGCAAAGGGCAGGCAGGTGCGCCTGGGCTTCACCGCGGAGCCCCGGCCCGAACTGGAGGGCGTGGATTACTGATGACCGCTTTCATCATCCTGGCGGTCCTGCTCACAGCCAGTGCCCTGGGGATGCTCTTCTTCCGCGAACCCGTCTACGTCGCGCTCTCACTCGTCGCCACGCTGCTCGGCCTGGCCGTCACCTACGTGACGCTCGACGCCCACTTCCTGGCTGCCGTACAGGTGATCGTCTACACCGGCGCCATCATGGTGCTGTTCCTGTTCGTGATCATGCTCCTGAACGTTCAGGACGGGCCGCCCAGCCGGACGTTCCGCTGGTTGCCGGGCGCCGTTTTCGCCGTCTCGGTGCTCACGCTCGGGGTCATCGTCGTGACCGCGCTGCTTGAACCGCGCCAGCTGCCTGACGTCGAACTCGTCACCGCAGCCCTGGGCGGAGGTTCACCGGCCCGAATAGGCGAGACGATGTTCACCGAGTACGTCCTGGCTTTCCAGCTGACCGGCGTGCTGCTGCTGACCGGCATCATCGGCGCAGTCAGCCTGGTGCAGCGCAGGGCCCGTTTCGCAGACGGAGGGGAAGCCTGATGGTTCCCACCGAGTACTACGTCATCCTGAGTGCAGTGCTGTTCACCATCGGCGCCGCTGGCGTCGTTCTGCGCCGCAGCGCCATCCTCATCTTCCTGTCGATCGAGCTGATGCTCAACGCCGCCAACCTGGCACTCGTCGCGTACGCGAGGCAGTGGAGCCAGGTGGGCGGAGTCGCGCTGGAAGGCCAGGGGGCCGTGTTCATCATCCTGGCCATCGCAGCAGCTGAGGTCGCTATCGGCCTCGGCATCCTGGTGGCGATATTCCGCAACCGCACCAGCACCGATGTCGACCTGCTCCGGGAGGTGCGTCACTGATGGATCCCATGTACGCGATCGCGCTGGCCCCGGGGCTCGTCCTGCTGGCGGCTCTCTTCAACGGTCTGTTCGGCCGCTGGTACGGCGGCGAGGTCAGCGGAGTCACCGGCGCCGGAGCTTCCGCGCTGGCGTTCCTGCTCGTCCTGCTCGGGCTCGTCAGCTTCGGCGGCGCCGGAGCCGATGCCGTGAAGATCACCCTCTGGGACTGGCTGCCCGGCATGCCCCTGGCCTTCCACATCGACCAGCTCAGCCTGCTGTTCGCCGCGGTCATAACCGGGGTCGGCTTCCTGATCAACGTCTACTCGATCGGCTACATGCAGGGCGACGACGGCGGCTCCCGCTACTTCGCCGGCCTGAACCTGTTCATCGCCGCGATGCTGGTCCTGGTGCTGGCCGACTCGTTCGTGCTCATGTTCGTCGGCTGGGAAGGAGTCGG
>CAYPKV010000144.1:0-5001 GCA_964411415.1 uncultured bacterium | reverse complement strand
TCGTAGGTCTTGCCCACTTCAGCGGTCTGGGTCATGTTGTCGATGCGGGTACGCACTTCTTCAGCAGCAGCCGAGTCCTCACTGTAGATCTTGATGAGACCGGTCTCTTCGATCTCGATCGTGGCGCCCAGCGCCTCGAGCTCACGGATGTTCTTGCCACCCGGCCCGATGACGGAACCGATCTTGTCCTGCGGGATCTGGGTGGTGATGATGCGCGGAGCGCGGCTGCTGAGCTCACGCGGAGCAGACAGCACGCTGGCCATCTGGCCGAGGATGTGCTGCCGGCCCGCTGCGGCCTGCGCCAGGGCGGCCCGCATGATCTCAGGCGTGATGCCGGAGATCTTTATGTCCATCTGCAGGGCGGTGACACCTTCGGTCGTGCCGGTCACTTTGAAGTCCATGTCACCGAGGGCGTCCTCGCTGCCAAGGATGTCGGACAGGATGCTGTAGCGCTCACCCTCCATGATCAGGCCCATCGCGATGCCGGCGACGGGGCGGGCCAGTGGCACACCGGCGTCCATCAGCGACAGTGAGCCCGCGCAGACGCTCGCCATGCTCGACGAACCGTTGGACTCGAGCGTCTCAGCGACGACACGGATCACGTACGGGAACTTCTCACGCTCGGGCAGCTGACCGACGAGCGCACGCCGGGCCAGGTTGCCGTGACCGAGCTCGCGGCGGCTCACGCCACGCAGGCGCTTGACCTCACCGGTCGAGTAGGGCGGGAAGTTGTAGTGCAGCATGAACTCTTCGGAATCTTCCAGGCCCAGGTCGTCGACCAGGCGGTTGTCACGGCCGCTGCCGAGGGTGGTGACACCGAGCACCTGGGTCTCGCCGCGGGTGAACACCGCCGAACCATGAGCGCGGGGCAGGATGCCGGTTTCGATCCAGATGGGCCGGATCTCGTCACTGCGACGTCCGTCACTGCGGCGGTTCTCCTCGAGCACCATGCGGCGCATCTCGGCAGCTTCAGCCTTGCGGAACGCGTCCTTGACCTGGGCGGTCAGGAGCAGGCCTTCCTCACTGTCAGGGTCGCTGACCAGCTGGTCGATGACGGTCTGGCGGACAGCCTTGATCGCCTCGGCGCGCTCGGCCTTGCCGCTGGTGAGGATGGCAGCAGAGACGCCGGCTTCACGGGCCAGGTCGCTGACCTGACCGACGAGCTCATCACTGACGGACACGGCCGGTTCGAAGTCACGCTTAGGCTGGCCGATCTGCTCGCGCATCTCACGGATGAGGGCGATGACCGGAGCCAGCTGCTCCTGGGCGAACACGATCGCTTCGACCATGCGCTCTTCGCTCAGCTCAGCCGCGCTGGCCTCGACCATCAGTACTGCCTCGTCGCTGCAGGCCACGGTGAGTTCCAGTTCGGACTCAGCCAGCTGCTGCAGGGTCGGGTTCATGATGAGCTGACCGTCGTGCTGACCGACACTGCCACAGGCAGTCGGACCGTCCCAGGGGATGTCGCTGATGGCCAGGGCGGCCGACGCAGCGATCGCGCCGATCTGGGCGGGGTCGTTCTCCTGGTCGGCGGACAGCACCGTGATCATGACCTGCACCTCGTTGCGCAGTCCCTTCGGGAACAGCGGGCGGATCTGCCGGTCAGTGATACGGGCGTTCAGGGTCGCCTGGTTGCTGGGTCTGCCCTCACGCCGCATGAAGCTGCCGGGGATCTTGCCGATCGCGTAGTGGCGCTCCTCGTACTCGACGGTGAGTGGCAGGAAGTCCATGGGAGACTTGCCGTCACTCATCTGGGCCGTGACCAGCACGACCGTCTCGCCGTAGCGGGCCAGGACGCTGCCGGAGACCTGTTTGGCGTACTTGCCTGTCTCCAGCACCAGTTCCCGGCCGCCCAGCATCGTGCTGAAGCGTTTGCCTGCGGGTATGTTCACTTCTCGTCCTTTCAGCAGGGAACCTGGTGCGTCCCTGCCAGTCTGCTCAGTTGCTGCAGCCTGTGTGCTGCGCAGTCGTGCCGTCTGGCTGCTCAGATAGTGAGGATGCGAGGCACAAACGGCCTCGCATCACCCGTACTGCTACCTGACTGGCCAGGTAAGCGGTTGCAAGATCAGCGGCGCAGTCCGAGGCTGGCGATCAGTTCCTTGTACTGGTCGAAGTCGGACTTCTCGAGGTAAGAGAGGAGGCGGCGGCGCTTGCCGACCATCATCAGCAGCCCGCGGCGGCTGTGGTGGTCCTTGCGGTGCTCCTTGAGGTGCTCGCTCAGGTAGGCGATGCGGGCGCTCAGGAGGGCCACCTGCACTGCGGTCGAACCGGTGTCGCCGGTGCCGCGGGAGTACTTCTCGATGATCTCGTTCTTAGCTTCTGCAGTGAGTGACACAGTCAAAATTTCCTTTCATGCTTACCCAGAGCGGACCTGTGCGATAGAAACGGTGCCGGCCCAGGCAGCCAAAGAGTGATGATAGCACAAACAGGCGCAGCTCAGGCGGGCTCAGCGTCACGGGCAGTCAGTCCGGCCCAGATCATGATCCCGGCAGCCACCGAGGCGTTCAGTGAACTCACCCGGCCCCGGGTCGGGATGCTGACGAACGCGTCGCACTTATCCCGCACCAGACGGCGCAGACCACTGCCTTCAGAGCCGATGACGAGACCGACGTCACGCTGCCAGTCCAGACGGTCCGGTGCCACACCTTCGTTCGCATCGGCCGCGTATATCCACACGCCTGCTTCCTTTATCTCGTCCATGTAGCGCGGCAGGTTCTTCACCTGGACGAGCGGCAGGTGACTGGCCGCACCCGCAGACGTCTTGGCGACCACGGCCGAGAGCGGGGCAGAGCGGCGTTCCTCGGTCACGACCCCGTGGGCACCAAGCACTTCAGCGCTCCGGATGATCGCACCGTAGTTGTGCGGGTCCTGGATCTGGTCGAGCAGCACCAGGAACAGCCGCTCACCACGCTGCTCCGCGAGGCGGCGTGGCGCGTCCTGGTCGCTGAAGCTCAGCTCAGGCAGTTCGGCCACGACTCCCTGATGGGCGGTGGTCCGGACCAGCTGGTCGAGTTCGATGCGGGCGACGAGATCAACCGGCACACCGGCTTTGCGGGCCAGCTGCAGGAACTGCCGTTCAGCGGCCGGGGTGATGCCCCGGGCGAGCAGCAGGCGGCTGGCCTGACCCTGAGCCAAAGCCTCTGCGACAGCGTTACGGCCGTAGATGATCATCCGGCAGCTCCTTCATCACTCAGTATGCGCCTTGCGTCCACGGCGTCCTGAGCCAGACGCTGTTTCAGTTCCTCGAGACCGGAGAAACGCTGCTGCGAGCGGATCCGGCCGATGAAGCGCACGGCCAGTTCCTGTCCGTAAATGTCGGCGTCGAAGTCGAACAGGTTGACCTCCAGGGCCGGTGCCCCGTCTGGGAAGCTGGGCCGCGGTCCGACGTTGGCCATGCCGCCGAGTTCTTGGCCGGACACGGTAACGCGCACGGCGAACACCCCGTGCGGCAGTACCTTGCCTTCGGGAACTGCGAGGTTGGCGGTCGGGAAGCCGATGGTCCGGCCACGCTGGTCACCGCGTTCCACCGTGCCCAGTACCAGGTACGGCGAGCCGAGCAGTTCAGTCGCTCCTGCGACATCGCCTGCCGCCAGCAGTTCACGGATGCGGCTCGAGCTGATCACGGTGCCGTTGCACTCGAGCAGGTTGAACACCTCGAGCCGGCGGGTGACGAGGCTCAGGTCGTTGAGGCTGCCGGACCGGTCCCGGCCGAAACGGAAGTCGGCTCCCACCGTGATCGCGGCAGGCCCGAGCGTGGCAAGGTCCTGCAGGAACTCGCCGCTGCTCGTCTGGGCGTAGTCGTGGCTGAACGGGATGAGCACGACGGCAGCCGGGTCGAACTCCGCCAGCAGCAGCGCCTTCTCACGCTCACTGCTCAGGAACCCCGCGTCACTGAACACCATGCGCGAGGTGGGGAAGAAGCTGACGGCCACCGCCGGCAGTCCCAGCTCAGTCGCCAGTTCGCTCATCCGGCCGAGCAGTGCCCGGTGCCCGCGGTGCACGCCATCGAAGTTGCCCAGCGCCAGTACCGTGCCGTTCAGGCCAGCCTCGGCAGCCGACCGGACCGTACGGGGCAGTCTCAGGCTGCTCATGAGGCCAGGCGCAGTGCCCAGGCCAGTCCGACAGCCGTCGAAGCACTGCTTATGAGGCTGCCGTCGCGAAGCTCACCTTCCAGTTCAGCCAGGCGGCGCCAGCTGACGCTGATCTGTTCACCTTCGTCGGGCTGTCCTTCGGCAGGTTCGAGTGCGCTGGCCAGGAACAGGGTCGTGAACTCGTCGGTGAAACCGGGGCTGCTGTAGAAGCTGGTCAGTTCCTCGAGCGTGCCGGTCAGCTGTGTCTCTTCAGCCAGTTCCCGGCGGGCAGCCTCAAGGGGCGACTCACCCGGGTCGATTATGCCGGCCGGCAGCTCCCAGGTGGAGCGGCCGATGACCGGCCGGGGCTGCTCCACGCCGAGCACAACGCGCCGCAAATCAACCGAGTCGAGAAATTGGTCGGCGCAATTCTCGTCGCCGTCGCCGACAGTGAAAGCAGCTCCTTCGAGCACCGTGGGCGATCCGTAGCCCGCCGCCAAGGCTCGGGCCGGCGGGTCTTCGCCCGTAAAGCCGCTCATGCCGACGCTTTCGGCACGCACGGCGAGAAGATCCGACTCCGTGAAAGAAGAGAGCGCCGCGACGTCGAACAGCATTGCCGAGCTCTCGTAGAAGTGCTCCGCGAGATAGTGCGCGTGGGCCGCAGCTGCCATGTCCAGGGCCGAGTTCTGGATCAGCGCGCCGAAACCGCCGCCTAGACGAGCAGCATTGATCGACTCAAAGACGGCGAGCTCTCCCGTACCGGGCGCATAGGACGGTAGAGGTGCCGACGTCAGCAGGTTACCTTCCGTGTACTCACACGTGACGGCGATGGTGGTAACGTCATTGGTAACGGAGCCGGTCCCCGCGACGACATTACACACCTGGCGCGGTTGTGTCGGCTGCTTCTTAACGGCGACCGAGTACGTGGTCC
>CAYPKV010000143.1:0-5002 GCA_964411415.1 uncultured bacterium | reverse complement strand
GCACCGAAGGCCGCGACCAGCAGCTGTGGCTGGCCATCGACGTCAAGACCGGCACTGAGCAGACCTGGGCGAAGCTCGATGAGGTCCTCAGCCAGTACGGCGACATCCTGACCAGCTTCGGCCCGGACGGCGTCATCGCCGAGCGCCCCGTGGTCGTCATCATCTCCGGCAACCGCGCACGTGACACGATGCTGGCCGCCGAGGTCCGCTACGCTGCCTACGACGGCCGCATGGGCGACCTGGAGTCCGATCTGCCCGCGCACTTCATCCCGCTGATCAGTGACAACTGGAACAACCACTTTACCTGGCGCGGCGAAGGCGAGTTCTCCGCCGAGGAGCGCGAGAAGCTCCAGCAGATCGTCGACCGTGCGCACGCCGACGGCCGCGCAGTCCGCTTCTGGGCCACTCCCGACCAGCCCGGTGAAGCCCGTGAAAACATCTGGCGTGAGCTTGTTGCCGCCGGTGTTGACCTGATCAACACCGACCACCTGGCTGACGGCGAGAAGTTCCTGCTCGAGAACCGCTGAGCCTCACGCCCCGGCACAGTCGAAACGTGTGGCCCCGGCAGCAATGCCGGGGCCACATCCGTTAAGCCGCTGTCGTCAGCCTGTCCGACGATTGACAGCAGCGACACATACCCCACGTACCCCTGGGGGTATACTCCGCTCATGGCAACTGTCGAACTCACAACCGAGAACTTCAACGAAACCATCGACAACAACGACATCGTCCTGCTGGACTTCTGGGCTGAATGGTGCGGTCCCTGCCGTTTCTTCGCCCCGGTGTTCGAGAAAGCCGCCAGCGAGCACAGCGATATCGTCTTCGGCAAGATAGACACCGAGGCGCAGCAGGAGATCGCCGCGGCGTTCCAGATCCGCTCCATCCCCACGCTGATGGCGTTCCGGGAGAAGGTGCTGGTGTTCTCGCAGCCCGGCGCCCTGAACGGCGGCCAACTGGAACAGGTCATCGAAGCCGTTCGCGGTCTGGACATGGCGGAAGTACACGCTCAGGTGGCAGCTCAGCAGGAAGGCGGGGCTGGCCAGGAAGCCAACTGATGCCGGAGCAGCAGAAACGGATAATCAACCGCCTGCGCCGCGCCCAGGGTCAGCTGAACGCCGTGGTCAACGCCGTCGAAGCTGGCGAGCCATGCCAGGACGTGGTCACGCAGCTGGCGGCAGCAATCAAAGCACTTGAGCGCGCTGGCATCGTGATGATCACGAGCGCCATGCAGGAATGCCTGAACGACCCCGACGCAGCACTCAAGGACGACGGCGTCACCCCGCAGGATTTCGAGAAGCTGTTCCTGATGCTCGCCTGAGCCGGACTGCAACCAGACGGTTGCGCTGCCCGGCGTCACGTGGAGCAGGCTTGAGCGAACCAGTACGTGTAAGTTCGGTGTTCAGGGCCCTCGGTGACCCGACACGCGCCGAACTGCTCTCATGGCTCGCCAGTGAGGGTCAGGCCAGCGCCTCGCGGCTGACCAGCTTCACTTCGATCAGCCGTCAGGCAGTCGACCGGCACCTGCGAGTACGCGCAGGTGCCGGTCTGGTCACGTCCCGGCGTTCAGGCCGGGAGGTGCTGTATTCAGTTCAGCCCAGGACGGTCCGGAAATCAGCCGCGTGGCTGGAGCAGCTAGGACACGCCTGGGAAGAGCAGCTCGACCTCATCAGACGTGAGGCCGAGGGCGGCTGAATCTTACTCAGCCGTGTCGCGCGTCAGCGTGAACGAACCACTGGCGTTGAAGCTGCCGTCGTCGTTGGTGGCAACGAGCGTCCAGGTGCCGGTCATCGTGTCGTCAGTGATGGTGCCATCCAGCTCGAAGGTGACGGTACCGAGGCTGACGTGGCTGGCCCGGGCATCGACGTCGATGGTGGTGTCCGTGACGACAGCGTCGACAGTCCAGGAGAAGTCTTCGCTGTTGAAGCTCGCGTTGAACGAACCATCGTTGATCCGGCCTGCGGCGTCGACTTCGAACGAAAGCGGCACGGAAGCGCCACCGTACTGGACCTGGCCCTGCCACGAACCTGCGGCAGCGGTAGGCTCCTGCGGCTGGCTGCAGGCGGCGAGGACGAGGGCGATGGCGGCCATCAGGATCAGGGGAAACTTCTTCATTGCACTTACCTCCGTAGTGGGCGCATGGAGTGCCATGCACCATCAGAGCAGATTCCGCGCGGGGCCGACTGTGCCCCAAAGCGCCGTTCATGTTGTGCACGACGGCAGATGAGACTGGGTTCAGCTGCTCTCATGCAGGCATGACGTCAGCCCCCGTGACCCGGTCATGACACCTTTGACCCCACTTAAGTCCGCGCAGGAGGCAGAACCGGCGCATGCTCTTGACGAATGATGCATAACGCGATATAGTTCTTGTCATTGAGCGCGCCAGATGGCGCGTTTTTCAGTTTCAGGGTGCACAGCCCCGTCCGCTGACCTATAATCCACAGCAACATGAGCACCAGATTCTGGCTGCTCCGCCGGCCCGCCTACGGACCTGCGGATGCGCCGGCCGCCGTGACGGTTTCGATGCCGGTCATCTTGCTCGCCTACGTGGCGCTGCAGGACGACTGGGTCAGCCGTGCGCACCTGGCCACGCTGTTCTGGCCGGAAGCGGCCGAAGGCAGCGCCAGGCGTAACCTGCGCCGGCTGATCTCCAGGCTGGGCGAGGTGCCGTTTGCCAGCGGCGTGGAGGTCGAAGCAGACCGGCTGCGCTGGCAGGTGGCCACCGACGTGCACGCGTTCCGGCAGGCGCTCGGTCAGGGTGACTGGCGGCTTGCAACCGACCTGTACAGAGGGCAGCTTCTGCACGGGTTCGAGCCATCCTCAGAAGGCATCGCTGCCTGGCTGGAGCTTGAACGGACCAGCCTGTTCGCGGCGTTCAAGGACGCCGCCTTCGAACGTGCCGTCCAGCTCGCAGCCGAAGGAGAGTTCGCAGCTGCCTCCGCTCTGGCAGCCAGGGTGCTGAGCGAAGACCCGTTCGCGGAGGAGTTCGTGCGGCTGCGCATGCAGTCCGCCTTCCAGGACGGTCACCGGTTCGAAGCACTGCAGGCGTTCAGCAGCTTCAGCACGCTGCTGGAACAGGAGCTGGGCCTGGAACCGGAACAGGCCACCCAGGCGCTGCATGAACAGATCCAGGGCAGTACCGCACCCGTGGACCGGCTGGTCAGCGAGACCCGCAGCCCCGTGCCGGCAGCTCTGCTGCGGCCCCCGGCGCAGTTCGCAGGCAGGCGAGAAGAGCTGGCGCAACTGGCCGGCAACAGGGACCGGCCGGTGCTCATCTCCGGCGAGCCGGGCATCGGCAAGACCCGCCTGCTCACCGCCCTGAACCCGCCGGACACGCTGTACTGCCGCTGCCTGGAAGGCCTGCAGCTCGTACCTTTCCATCCGCTCCGGAACCTGATCGCCCGCAGGCTGGATGAGGGCATCGCACTGCCGGACATGGGTTCCTGGCACGACGACTTCGAACTGCTCCTGCCCGGCAGTGACCACGGCGAGGCCGGCAGCGGCCGCAGCCGCCTGCTCGAAGCCGCGGCACTGTACCTGGAACGCAGCGGCAGCATGGTCCTGTTCGACGACCTGCAGTGGGCCGACACAGGCACGCTGGAGCTGTTCAGCCGCCTGGCACACCGCGGCCAGCTGGCCGTGCGTGGTGCGTACCGCGCCAGCGCGGTGAACCCGGCGCTCAGCAGAACGATGGCCGAACTGCCTGCCGCCCTGCACATCCGGCTGCAGCCGCTTGATAGCGACGCGATGGGTGAGCTGCTCGCCGGACTCACCGGGCGGCAGCATCCGCCCGAGAAGTTCACGGACTGGCTGCAGCAGCTGACCGGCGGCAACCCGATGTTCGCGCTGGAGACGCTGCGTGGCCTGTTCGAAGCCAGGATCCTGCGCAGCGAAGACAACGACTGGCGCACTACCGTTGACCGCTTCACCCGTGACTACAGCGAGCTGCCGGCCATCCCGGCAGTCAGCGACGTCGTGGCGCGACGCACGGAGCGGCTGAGTGAGCACGCCCTGCGGGTACTGCGGGCCGCGGCGGTGCTGGGCGACCACTCGCTGCCCGGCCGCCTCGCCCAGGTCACGGCTCTGGACGAATGGCAGGTGCTGGCGGCAGCGGAGGAAGCCAACGCGGCCGGCCTGCTGAGCGGCACCGTCTTCGCCCACGACCTGCTGCGCGAAGCCGTCTGGAACGGCACGAGCCCTGTAACACGCAGCCACCTGCATCGCGAGGCGGCCCGGCTGTTCGAGGAACCGCTGGTCCAGGCGACCCACCTGGCTGCGGCCGGTGACGTCAGCGACGCCATCCCCCTGTGGATCAGCGCTCATGGCCAGCTGCTGCTGCAGGGCCTGTACGAGGAGGCTTTCGCCGTCCTGGACGCCATCGATGAGGCAGACGCGGCTGGGACCTGGCGCATGGAGACGCTGTCACGCCGGGCTGCCACCAGTCGCGGCGTGTCCGACCTGGAGACAGCTGCAGAACTGGCCGGTCAGGTGCTCGCCGGCACGACCGACCCGGTCCTGCGCGCCAGTGCCCTCAACACGCTCGCCGGCGTGCGGCTGATGCAGGGTGACCTGAGCCTTACCGAGAAACACGCCCGGCAGGGACTGGAGATCATCGGCCCAGAGCACGTGCTGCACATCGAACTGACTCACCTGGTCGTCAACTCCCTGTACCACCAGGGCCGCTACGACGAAGCTGCCGAGGAACTCGTGCCGATAGTCGAACGGGTCCGCAAGGATGGTCCGGACATGCAGCTGCCCAGTCTGCTGACCAGCCTGGGCTGCATACGCAGCCACCAGGGTCAGCTCGAAGAAGCGCTGGCCCTGCACCGCGAGAGTCACCGGCGCTCAGCCGAACTGGGGCAGCGCCACGTGCAGGTCGACGCGATGCTGAACCTGCTGAACACGCTCTGTGACCTGGGCCGTCCCGAAGAAGGCCTTGAGCTCGGTGAACAGGGCCTGGCGCTCGGCAACTTCCTCGGTACCGATGGACTGCGTGCCAACCTGG
>CAYPKV010000142.1:0-5019 GCA_964411415.1 uncultured bacterium | reverse complement strand
ATGCCCATGCCGATGAGCAGCTCGATCAGCGTGATGCCCGACTGACGCCTCAAGGCCCGCCCCCGATATCGAAAGGCCTTCCTATCTGGGTGACGAGCGACTCTGACGCCCCGCGTGCATCGGTCACGGTGACGTGGACCTGACGCAGTTCCGGGTTGGCCGGGCAACTGGCCAGCACGCTGCCGTCCAGGTCGACGCAGCGGATGTCCGTGACGAACGAGTAGCGGCTGATGCGCGGGTCGGACGGGACCGGCGGCAGGTCAGCGATCACGTAGTTGTCCAGCACGCTCCAGTGGCGTTTGAACGATTCCAGGTAACTCGTGGCAAGCTGAACGGCCTCGGTGGCCCGGTTGCTCTCGCGCCGCAGTGTCAGGTTGCCGGTCATGAGTCCGCCGACCGCCACCAGTATCACGCCCAGGACGGCGATGGCGATCAGTACTTCGACGAGTGAGAAGCCGGCAGCGGCCCTGGTCTTCATCGCAGTATCGCTCCGGTGGGCAGCAGCCAGACACTGCCGCTGTGGTTGCTGTCCGCCAGCTGGAACTCCGCCTGGCTGAGTGGCAGGCCGCGGCCGCTCATGAAGACTGTGACGCTGTCAGTCACGGCCACACCGTTGGGAAGGCTCACACTGCCGAGCGCGGCGCCACTGACCTGATCGAACCAGCTGACGGTGTCCGCAGCGGCTTCCAGGCGTACGGCGATGCTGTTCCTCGTAGCCGTGTCCCGTGCGCGCAGTACTGCCTCGCTGAACGTGCGGGCCCCTTCGTTGAAACGGAGCCGCTGGATGTAGCCACCCAGCATCGGCGCTGCGATGGCCAGCAGAACCGCCAGGATGCCGATGACGATAAGCACCTCGATCATGGTGAAGCCGCGGCGGCGCCGGTCAGTCACGCCCGTAACCTGCCCGGTAGGCTATGTCCGCCGGCATGCGGCTCCGTACGAAGCTGTCGATGATGGCCTCGCTGCCATCGACGAACACGGCGATCTGGGTCGTGCCGGCAGTACGGATGTTGCTGATCATGGATGACTCCCAGGAACTGACCGGCAGGTCAGCGAGCCGGCTGGTGAAAGCCTGGTCCTGGCCCGTCACCTCCTGACCGTCGATCAGCACCGTGAACGCAGCCGGCGGAGCGGCTGACGGCTGTGGAGCCGCTACAGCCGGCTGCGCCGCCTGCCGGCCGTCAGCACGTGGCCAGGCGATGATCGCGATGAACGCGACCAGGACGGCAGCCGCTACGATGACAAGCCAGCGGGTCACGGGCTCACCCGGTCACTGGCGCTGTCAGCCAGGCGCCAGTCGAGCGTGATGCCCACCCGGCCTTCGATGATGTTGTAACCGTAACCGCCATTGCGCAGCCGGTGGTCGTAGTTCACGGTCAGCGCGCAGTCTTCGGAGCCGTAGACGTAATAATCACTGCTGGGGTTCGAGCAGGCGGTGCCCCGGTTGTTGTTGATGTCCGGGTAGTTGTTGCCGAACACCCCGTTCTCCAGGGAACGGCCGGGCGCCAGTATGCCCAGGTCACGGGCGACGAGGCCGCCGGTGATGCTCATCGCCTGCATGCTCGTCTTGCCGGCGATGCGCTGGTTGGCGTACAGGAACGCGTCGATTCGGTTCACCTGGGTCTCGTAACTGCGGGTGCTGGCGTGGATCACCCGCAGTGAGTTGCCCGACCAGTGGAAGCGGGCGGGGCCATCGATATCGCTCACAGCCCAGTTGCCGTTCCCGTTGTCCAGGTTGAGTGTTGCGCGGGCCGGCATGGTGTGACCCGCAGCCTGTATGCGGTTGCGCAGGTTGTTCCACTGGCCGTCACCCAGGCCCGCGAAATTCACCTTGCGGTCGACTATCTCCAGGGCCGCGCTCAGGCTGAAACCTGAATCGATTATGCCGAGTACCGCGTCAGCGATCGAGTTGCCGTTCGACCAGATGTTGCCGAACTCCCAGCGCCAGGTGTTGTGGCTGAACTCCTCGGTGCCCAGGATCTCCTGGTACTGGGCGTCGCTCATCCAGGTACGGAAACTGCCTCCGGAAGTGACTTCGCCCGGCCGGAACGACGCGTCATAACCGGCCAGCTGGACCCGGTCACCGCTGTTGACCAGCTGTCCTTCGGCGTTGCGGCATACCGTGCCGCTGCAGCGGAGTTCGTCACCGTTACGGCGGTCGTACCAGCGCTGCGCTCCGGAGCCGGTGAAGCCGAACTGCTGGCGGTAGAACTCGGCGGACTGCCGGTCGGCGTAGCCCTGCAGGTCACCTGCCGCGTCGTACTCGGTGTAGTCGCCGATGATGACACTGCCGCGCGCCGCGATGCGCAGGGCGTCAGTGTTGTCGGCGATGCTGCGCCGGGCGCAGGCGTCCTCGGGCGAGAAACCCGAGGCGGCGATCTCACTGGCCGTCATGCGCACCTGACCGGTCTCGTTGACACACTGGCCGCTGACAACGCGGTATGGCGCGTTGACCGCCTGCACGTCACCGGCGATGTACACGTTCCGGCCGGAGTAGAGACCGCCGAGGCCCCGGACGTAACCGCTGATGATCACGTCACCTTCGACCCAGACGTCACCGTCGATGTCGATAGGGTTGGCTTCGGTTCCGATCAGGACGAGGTTGCCGTTGATGGTGCCGCTCTGGCTGATGGAGCCACAGGCACCGGGGTTGTAGCTGCCGCTCAATGCCACGACGCAGCTGCCGTTGGCGGCGCTGATGCTGCCCAGAGCGTTCTCGACCGCGACCTCCCGGATGATGGGCGGGAAGTCCGCGATGCCGTCACCGTCCAGGTCGACAGGCAGGGAGGTGTTGCGTGAGAAGCGTTCGATGACGCCGGTTACTTCGGCACCGTTGAGCCGGTTGCCGGAGATCTGATCCAGCGTGATGTCCTGCGCGGCGAACACGTTGCCGTTGATGCGCGACACGCCGAGGCCGCTTGTGCTGCCGCCTGAGCCGATTCCGCTGTGACCCTCCTCGCCCCAGCCGGGCCGCATGAACACGAGGTTGCCGACGTCGCCGTTGACGCGCAGGTGGCAGAACATGCAATCGGTCGTCTCGGACAGCATGGCCAGGTCGAAGGTGCTGCTGGCGCCGAAACCGACGCGGCGGATGACCGTCTGCACACTGTCACTGCCAGCAGTGGCAGTGGCGGCCACATCGATCCAGCCGAACGCCGCATTTGGGTCGGACACACCGATGATCTGCCAGTGCACGTCGCTGCCATCGACGCTGACGGTGTGGACGCCAGCGAGGCTGGCCAGGCTGTCATCGCGGATCGCCCGCAGGAAGTTCGCGATCGACAGGTAAGTCATGTTGAACTCCGCGACGATCTGCCGGCGCGCGCGTTCACTGCCGGCGTCAGCCAGCTGCACGGCACGCTCTGTCACGACGCTCGAGGCGGTCGAGCGGCGTTCCGATGTGGCGATGACCGAGAAGGTGATGGCCAGCAGCAGTATCGCTGCCGTAACGAACAGGACGGTGATCATCGCGATCCCGGCCTGCCCGCGCTGTGGACCCCCCGGCCCCGGTCGCCACATGATCAGCCCAGGATCATGAGGACGGTGCATGCCAAGAGGATACGGGCCGCAATCAAACGGGGAGCAGACAATTATCACAGCTGCCCGGGCCGGCTGGTCAGCTCAGAATCGTTCCAGCCACGTCCCGAAACTTTTCATGACCAGGCTCAGGAACTCACGGGTGCTGTCGACGGTGACGTTGAAGTCATCGTCGATCAGGCCTTCTTTCACCTGGATGTACGCCTCGGGATGACCGAGCGCGTGGATGTTCATGCTGCTCAGTACCGCCCGCAGGTGCACCTGCATGGCTGCAGTGCCGATCGCGCCGGCTGATGCACCGGTCAGGAGCGCTGGCTTGCCGCTCCAGCCGCTCTGGCCCTTGGGCCGCGAACCCCAGTCCAGGGCGTTCTTGACCAGGCCAGGCGCGCCCCGGTTGTACTCGGGCACGACGAACATGAAGCCATCGGCTGCCTTCACCTGTTCACGGAACGTGACGACGCTCTCTGGCAGGTCCTCTTCCAGGTCCTGGTTGTAGTGGGGCAGGCTGCCGACAGCCAGCTCAGTGAAGTGGAGGCCGTCAGGTGCCAGCTTCTGCAGGGCGCCCGCCAGTTTGCGGTTCAGTGAATCCCGTCTGAGACTGCCGACTGTGACTGCGATGTTGCGGCTCATGGTCAGACTCCTTCCGCTCAGCTGCCAGTAAGCTCCCGGACGGCCGTCAGGGCTTTCTCTCGGTGGCTTTCGGCATCGAGCAGGTTGCTGTAAGACATCCGGATGATACCGCCCGCATCGATGACGAATGTGGCGCGGCCCGGCATCAGACCAAGCGGGCGCGGCACCCCGAACTCCCGCGCGACTGCCCCGTCACCGTCGGTAAGCAGCGGGTAACGCAGGCTGTGACGGCGGCGGAACTCCGTGTGGGACTCGCTGCTGTCCCGGCTGACGCCGAGCACGACTGCGCCGAGTTCGCGGAACTCCTGGTAGGAGTCCCGGAAGGCGCACGCCTGCTTCGTGCAGCCGCGGGTGTTGTCCCTGGGATAGAAGAACAGCACGACCGGCTTGCCGCGGTAGGCAGCCAGCCTGATCCGCGCGCCATCCTGGTCAGGCAGTATGAAGTCCGGAGCGGTTGTTCCTGGTTGCAGCATCACTGAATCATACCGGAGGCCCCGGCGGGCTCTCAGTCGTCGCGGCGCTGACTGCGACCGGCCAGCTTCCCGGCGTACATGCGGTCATCAGCGATCTGCAGCAGCCTGGTCGCGCTGTCAGCGTCGTCGGGCCAGACGGCCAGGCCGATGTTGGCGCCCAGCCGGACCTCACCGGCGCCGAGCCCGGCGATGGCGGAACGCAGGCGGCTGGCGATCAGTTCTCCTGTCTCGCGGTTGGTTGCCGGCAGCAGCACCGAGAACTCGTCCCCGCCCCAGCGGGCGATGGTATCACCAGCGCGGGCGTTGGCCTGCAGCGTCCGCGCGACCGTCACCAGCGCCTGGTCGCCGGCATCATGACCGTAGCGGTCGTTTATGTCCT
>CAYPKV010000141.1:0-5072 GCA_964411415.1 uncultured bacterium | reverse complement strand
CTTGCGGTAGGCGAGTCCGCGCTCGTACATCTTCAGGAAGAACCACTGGTTCCAGCGGTAGTAGTCAGGGTCGCAGGAGACGACTGACTTCGACCAGTCGAACATGGCGCCCATCTGGTCGAACTGCCTGCGCATCGATTCGATCTGGCTCCAGGTCAGGGTGGCCGGGTGGACGGACTGGCCGGCCCGGGCTGCCCTGATGGCGGCGTTCTCGGCGGGCAGGCCGAAGGCGTCGAAGCCCATGGGGAAGAGCACGTTGTAGCCGCGCATGCGCAGGTAACGGGCGGCTGCGTCTGCGGGCACTTCTGCGTACCAGTGTCCGGCGTGCAGGTTGCCGGACGGGTATGGATACATCGTCAGGAAGTAGTACCTGGGTTTGGACGTATCATGCAGATCCACTTCGTAGAGGCCTGCCGCGGCCCAGCGCTGCTGCCACTTCGACTCGATGCTTGCGGGGCTGTAACGCTCCACGCCTCTGGCTGACTGTTCGGATTCCGTCATGACAGACAAAGTATAGTCGCTGCGGACGCAGGATGCTGCCCCTGCCGCTTCAGGCGCACGGCCGGCCGATAGTAGAATCAGGGCAGTATTGGAGGAAGGCGCTATATGGATTTTGACCTGATTGTGATCGGCTCCGGCCCCGGTGGTTACCACGCCGCGATCCGTGCGGCCCAGCTGGGCCTGAAAACCGCCGTGGTGGAGAAAGCCGAGATCGGTGGCGTCTGCCTTAACGTCGGCTGTATCCCCACCAAGGCCCTGCTGCACGTGGCCACCCAGCTTGTCGAGGCGCAGCGCATGAAGAGCCACGGTGTTGACTTCGGTGATCCGGAGGTCAACCTGCAGAAGGTGGAGGAGTGGAAACAGGGAGTCGTCCGCCGCCTCACCGGTGGTGTCAGTGCCCTGCTGAAGTCGAACAAGGTGACCGTGATCGCCGGCGCAGCGGTGTTCGAAGGTGCTGACAGCATCCGGGTCGGTGACCAGGTGCTGCGGGCCGGCAAGTTCATCATCGCCACGGGTTCCTCGCCCGTTTCCATCCCCGGTTTCGACATCGACAACGAATCAATCGTTGACTCCACCGGTGCCCTGCTCGTAAACGAGGTGCCGAAGCGGTTCCTGGCGATCGGCGGCAGCGCCATCGGCCTCGAGTTCGCAGACATTTACAACGCACTCGGTGCCGAAGTGACCGTCGTCGAACTGATGGACCGCATCGTGCCGACCGCGGATCCGGATGCTTCGAAGGAGCTGCACAAGGCGCTTAAAGCCCGTGGTATCAAGCTGCTGACCTCGACGAAGTCGGTAAGCCAGAAGAAGGTCAGGGGCGGCATCGAAGTGACGCTCGAAGACAAGACCGGCAAGCAGTCGACCGTGACTGTCGACCGGGTCCTGGTGGCCGTCGGCCGCCGGCCCAACAGCGCCGGACTGGGCCTCGAGGCTGCCGGTGTACAGACCGACCGCGGCTTCGTGACGGTCAACGAACACATGCAGACGAGCGTCCCGGGCATATACGCCATCGGCGACGTCGCCGGCATGCCGCTGCTGGCCCACAAGGCGATGAAGGAAGGCCTCGTGGCCGCTGAACACGCTGCCGGCCAGAAGAGCGCCTACGACACGATCGTACCGGCAGTCATCTACACCAACCCGGAGCTGGCTTCGGTCGGCATGACCGAGAGCGAAGCCGAGGAGGCCGGTCACAACGTGCGCGTCGGCCGCTTCCCGCTGGCCGCTTCGGGCCGCGCGATGGCACTGGGCATCGAGGGTGGCCTCGTGAAAGTGATCGCCGACGCGGACAGCGACGTGCTGCTCGGCTTCCACATGGTGGGCCCTCAGGCCGGTGAACTGGTCGCCGAGGCGACCCTGGCCATCGAGATGGGCGCCACCCTCACGGACATCGCCCTCACCCAGCACGCCCACCCGACCCTGTCGGAGGCGTTCATGGAAGCTGCCGAACAGGCGCACGGTCAGGCGATCCACACTTCGAACCGTCAGCCGCGCAGGCGTTAAGTTCACACTGCGTCAGCAGAGAAGGCCGGGATGTGAGTCCCGGCCTTCCTGAGTTTCAGTGTCCGGCCTGCTCAGGTCGTGTAGTCAGCGTTGATGCGGACGTACTCGGCGGTCAGGTCGCAGCCCCAGGCGTTGCCGGCACCGTCACCGGCGTCAAGGTCGACGCGGATGAGCACTTCTTCCTGCCGCAGCAGTTCCGAGGTGGCTGGCACGTCGAACGGCAGTGGCGCACCGTGGTAAACGGTGGCACCCTGAACGTCCACGCGGACGCGGGCCGGGTCGAAGCTGGCGCCGGAGCGGCCCAGTGCCACGACGATGCGGCCCCAGTTCGGGTCGTTGCCGTGCACGGCTGATTTCACCAGCGGGCTGCCTGCGACGGTCCGGGCGGCGATGCGGCCGTCTTCGTCACTCGCAGCTCCCGTGACCTGCACGGTGATCAGTTTGGTGGCGCCTTCGCCGTCGCGGGCGATCTTGCGGGCCAGGCTCTCGGCCACCCGCAGCAGGCCGGCGTGCAGCGCTCCGGCATCGGCCGGAACGAGGTTGCTGCTGAACACGAACGCCATGTCGTTCGGTGAGGTGTCACCGTCGACGGTCACCTGGTTGAAGCTGCGGTCAGTGACGTCGCTCCACATGCGGCGGAGTTCGTCCTGGGAAACCTGCGCGTCGGTCATTACGAAGCCGAGCATCGTGGCCATGTTCGGGTGGATCATCCCGGAGCCTTTGGCGACGCCGACGATGCGGGCACCGCCGGGCAGCTCCACTTCGACCTGCTTGAACACCTTGTCGGTCGTCAGTATCGCAGCTGCGAAACCGGAGCTGTCATCGCCGAGGTCTTCTTCGAGGCGGGGCAGGGCGGCTTCGATCGCGTCGATCGGCATGCGCTGACCGATCACGCCGGTGCTGGCGGTGAGCACCGCCTCTGGGCCGGACAGTCCGGTCTGCCTGGCTGCGGCCACGGCCATGCGCAGGTTGTCGTCGATGCCTTCCTGGCCGGTGGAGCAGTTGGCGTTGCCGGAGTTGATGATGAGCGCTCTCACCGGTGCGCCGGTGGCAGCCAGCTCCCGGTTGCGGTCGACGCAGGCAGCGTGCACCAGGTTGGTGGTGCCGACCATCGCCCAGCTGACCGGTTCGTCGGTCAGGATGAGACCCAGGTCGCGTTTGCCGGAGCGCTTCAGTCCGGCACTGATGCCGGCGGTGCGGAAGCCCGTGGGCAGCCTCACGGCCACACCCCGGTCAGTTCAAGTCCTGCTGTCTCTTCGAAGCTGTTGGCCACGTTGAATCCCTGCACAGCCTGTCCGGCCGCGCCCTTTCCAAGGTTGTCGAGTACGCAGTAAGCCTGGATCATGCCGCTGCGACGGTCCACTTCAACGCTGATGACCGCCCGGTCGCTGCCGGCTACGGCTTTGGTCTCCGGCGCGCCGTCCTGCACGTGCAGGAGCGGGTTGCCTTCGTAATAGTCACGGTACAGCCCGAGCAGTTCGTCTGTGGTGGGTGTACCGAGCGGTGAGCGGGTCGAAGTGATGGCCAGGATGCCCCGCACCATCGGAACCCGCATCGGGGTGAAAGTCAGTGTCGGCCTGTCCTGCTCCGCGTGGGTACTCAGACTGCGGCCAGCTTCGAAACCACCGGTCTTCACGGCGCTGCGGATACGGCCCAGGGTCGCTTCGATCTCACCGACATGGCGGTGGCGGCCGCCGGTGCTGTACGGCACGACGGAATCCATCGCTTCAGGGAAATGGATGGCCTGTTTCATGCCGCGGCCGGCACCTGAGATGCCGGTCGCGATCGTCACGGCCACGTCACTGCCCAGGTGCCCGCTGGCGGCCAGCGGTGCCAGGGCCAGAGTGGCCGCCGTCGCGTTGCAGCCGGGGCTGGCTACGAGCCGGGCGCCGGCCAGTTCCGTGCGGTGCAGTTCCACCAGCCCGTAACGGGCCTGTGGCAGCAGCTCGGGGTTGGGGTGGGCCAGCCCGTACCACTCTTCGTAGGTGGCTGCGTCCAGACGGAAGTCGGCTGACAGGTCGATCGCCTGTTTACCCGCGGCGAGCGCCTGGGCGACGAGCGGTGCAGTGGCTGCGTGCGGCGTCGCGAAGAACAGCACGTCCGCGCCGGCTATGACTTCGTCGTTGTCCTGGAAACTGTGCCGGCCGGCCGGCAGGCCCGCCAGCTGCGGCCAGGCTTCGGTGAGCGGCTTGCCCAGGTACTGGCGTGAGGCGAAACCGGTCAGTTCCACCTCGCTGTGGCGGGACAGCCGGCGGATGAGCTCACTGCCGCCGTAGCCGCTGGCCCCTAGGATGCCTGCGCGGATGGTCATTTCGCCACCAGGTGGTTCAGCAGTATGCCCTTGTGCGCGTGGAGGCGGTTCTCAGCCTGGTCGAAAACGATGCTGCGTTCGTGATAGACGCAGTCTTCGGTGCATTCTTCGCCGTAGTGGGCGGGCAGGTCGTGCATGAATACTCCACGGGCGGACATGTCGGCGAACCAGTCGGGGGTGATGGTGTAGCCCCTGAACGCCCGGCGGCGCCGTTCGCTGTCTTCCTCCTGGCCCATCGAGATCCACACGTCCGTGTAGATGACGTCAGCGCCGCGGACGGCTGCACGCGGGTCGCGTTCGATGGTCACATCGGCACCTGCTGCGCCGGCGCGGGCCAGTACGTCTGCGTCCGGTTCGAAACCTTCGGGGCAGGCGATCACCAGGCTGGTGCCGGCCAGGGTGGCCGCTTCGATGTGTGAGTTGGCGACGTTGTTGCCGTCACCGACGTAGACGATGCGCAGTCCGTTCAGGGTGCCGAACGTCTCGAGCAGCGTCAGGTAATCGGCGATTATCTGGGTCGGATGCTGCAGGTCCGTCAGGCCGTTGATGACCGGTACGCTGGCGTACTCAGCCAGGCCGGTGACCGTGCTGTGAGCGTAGGTGCGGGCCATTATGCCGACGGTCCAGCGGCTCAGGTTGCTGGCGATGTCACGGACGCTCTCGCGCACACCCAGGCCGATCGAATCCTGGCCCAGCAGGACGGCGTGGCCGCCGAGCTGGTACATGGCGATGTCGAAGGTGGTCCGGGTGCGGAGTGACT
>CAYPKV010000140.1:0-5078 GCA_964411415.1 uncultured bacterium | reverse complement strand
AGTCTGTTCGGTCAGGTTGTGCTCCTACTGTTAATCAAGGCGGGTGGTTTCGGAGTTGTCACGCTTGGAGTGCTGATCGCACTTGCAACCGGCCGTCGAGTTGGGGTCAGGGCACGCCTGGGATCGAGTCTGGCTCACAGCCCCATGCAGGTCGGTGGAGTCGTGCGGTTGCTGCGCAACGTGTTCCTGTTCATCACCGCAATGGAATTGGCTGCAACGGTCTTGCTGTTCATCAGGTTCCGCGGGTTTGAGATGGAGAACCCCGCTTATATGGCGCTGTTTCACTCCGTAAGTGGGTTCAATCATGCAGGGCTGTCCTTGTTCCCGGGTAGCTTGCAACGCTTCGGGGGTGATCCGGTGATTCTGCTGAGCCTGGCGGCTTTGATTGTTCTTTCAGGCCTGGGTTTCGTCGTGATTTTTGAGCTGCTGGGTCGCCTGCGGGCACCGAGACTACGACAGCCTTTGACGTTGCACAGCCGGTTGGTTCTGCTGATGAGCCTGGGACTGGTTGTGTTCGGGACGGTGTCATTCGCGATTCTGGAATGGTCTAACCCAGCTACCTTGGAAGGCCTTTCCGCCGGAGAGAAGCTGACTGCCAGTGTCTTCCAGGGCGTGAGTCCGCGCAGTGCCGGGTTCAGCACTGTTGACACTGGCTCTTTGCGTTCCGGCACGCAGCTGATCACCATGCTGCTCATGTTCGTCGGCGGCAGTCCCGGCTCGGTAGCCGGTGGCATCAAAACCACTACGCTGGCGGTCGTACTGTTCAGCATCTGGCAGCTGGCACGCGGCTACCGGGAACTGCACGTCTTCGGCCGCCGCATCGAGACAACTTTGATCATGAAAGCTGCAGCGATTTGCACCTTAGGCATTCTCGTAATCGGCGGCGCAGCCACACTACTCACTGTCACCGACCCGGGACTGGACACAACAGCACTTGTTTTCGAGGCAGTATCAGCGGCGGGCACCTCTGGCCTTTCCCTTGGCATCACGGCCGATTTGAGCGTGCTTGGCAAGCTGCTCATCACCGGATTGATGTTCATGGGCAGGATAGGACTGTTGACGTTCCTGCTTGCGTTCGTTCAGAAGCGAGAACAGTCAATGGTGCGCTACCCACGTGAGGATGTCCTGATCGGATGACAGCAGTTTGCGCTTGGGAAAACGGAGGCTCGTAATGAAAGTCAGGCAGTATCTGGTAGTCGGCGCGGGACGGTTCGGGACGGCGGTTTCAACGACTCTACACGCCTCGGGTCACGAAGTCGTAGTGGTGGACCGGAACGAGACTCTGATCGAGTCAATCATGCATCAGGTGACGCACGCGGTTATCGCTGACGCCACGGATGAAGCAGCACTGAGCAGCCTGGGAGTCCGCAATTTTGATGCAGTTATTGTCGCTATCGGCGTGAACTTCCAGGCCAACGTCCTTGCCACGACCCTCCTGAAGAGCATGGGGGCAAAACATGTGGTCAGCAAGGCCGCAGACAAGCTGACGGCAGAGGTCCTGATGCGAGTCGGCGCGGACCGGGTGGTACGCCCGGAACACGACATGGGCGTTCAGCTGGCCAGGCAGTTTGCCGAACCCACCGTGCTTGACGCGTTCGACTTCGGCACTGACCATGAAGTGGTTGAACTGGTCGCCCAGAAGCCCCTGGAAGGCAGACTCCGTGACCTGGCGCTGCCGGCCCGCTTCCGGATTCATGTAATTGCCGTAGAGCGCTACAACCAGGTTGAACTGAATCCAACCGCTGACTTCGAAGTCCGCCCTGGCGATAAGCTCGTCCTCATCGGCAGCAGACAATCACTCACCCGACTCAGAAGCTGGCTCGACTGACCCCACCGAACAGGCCCGGACGCGCGTTGAACGCAGCCAGGCGGTGGTCCAGCACGCATCCGACGAGCAGTGCATCCGCTGCCGTCGGCCGGTCAGATGAAAACCATCAGGTAGACGGCTCCCAGAGCCACCCGGTAGATCGCGAATGGCATGAACGAATAGCGGCTGACGAAAGCAAGCAACCAGCGTACGGTGATGAGTGCAACGAAGAAGGCGGCTGCGGAACCGATGGACAGCAGCTTCCATTCTTCACTGCTGAAACTGGGCCCAGTCTGCAGCAAGTCATAACCGGTTGCTGCCAGCATCGTCGGTACGGCCAGAAGGAACGAGAACTCCGCTGCGGCTTTACGGGAAAGACCAAGCGAGAGACCACCGATAATCGTTGCCCCCGAGCGGGAGACTCCGGGTACTACTGCGAATGCCTGAACGACACCAATGAGGAAAGCCGTACGAATGGGCCGGTCAGTAATGTCGGCCGCTGACTCGACCTCACGCTTGCGCACGCGGCGGTCAACGACTGCCAGGATGATGCCGACGAGAATCAGGTTGATGGCCACCAGCGCCGGGCTTTCCAGCAGCACGCCTTTGATTACGTCGTAGAGCAGGAAACCGATCACCGCTGCAGGCAGGAAACCGGCAATCACGCGTTTCCACACGCCGATTTCGCGCAGGAAGCGGCCGGAGAACATTACGATCACCGCCAGAATGCTGCCGAGCTGAATTGCAATTTCGAAACTCTTGAGAAACTCCGACTGCTCCAGCCCCAGTGCATGCGTGGCCAGAACCAGATGTCCGGTGCTGGAAACGGGCAGGAACTCCGTGAAACCCTCAAGTACACCGAGCAGTACAGCTATCAGTTCAGTCAAGGCCGCTCCCTTTTCTACTGCCCGCTCGGCGCCCGGCAGCGGCTTGAATACAGGAGTGCCTCAGGTTTACCGTCAACAGTGGGGCTATTGCTCTTCTCCTTTGCTTACTGACCGGCGTTCCAGGGGCTGATCCTGCCGGTCCAGAATGCCGTTGAGTTCATCACGTTCGCCTACACCTGACAGGTCAGCCCCGGAAACGTAGGCAGCCCGACCGAGCAGGTGCGCAGCGACGGGCACCGTAAGCAGCAGGAACACTACCGTGACGAGGCCGATGGCAGTGACGCCGGGCTCAGCCAGAATGAGCACTGCACCCAGCACACTCAGTCCTGAACCCAGGGTGCCTGCTTTCGTCGAGGCATGCATACGCTGCAGAGCGTCACTGAAACGCGATAACCCCAGAGCGGCAACACAGACGAAGAACATGCCCGTGATGAGCAGGAATGAACCAAGGATAATGCTGACTGTCATGGTTCGCCTTTCCGCCCCAGGAACGCCGCCAGAGCAACGGTGCCGACGAAACCGAACACTGCCAGGCCCAGACCGACATCCAGGAACTCCCGCCGGCCAGTAAATACTGCAGTAAGTGCCGCAGCAGTGACAGCTATTCCGGTGAGCATGTCAAGAGCAACGAAACGGTCAGCCATGCCAGGCCCCCGCAGCATCCGCATAACGGTCACCGCCAGCGGAACCAGCAGTATCACCAGCAGCACCATCGTGAGTGCGTTCATCCGCCTGCCTCCATGACCCAATACTCGAACGTAGATTTGATGCTGCGCACTACCGCCTCCTGCGCAGGCGCATCCAGGCAGTGCACATAAAGGAACCTCCGGTCCTCACTGACGTGCAGGGAAGTCGTACCGGGAGTCAGCGAAACGAGGTTCGCCACAACCGTCACGCCCAGGTCACTGCGCAAATCCAGCGGAACCCGGATGATCGCCGGGCTGACAGTGATGTCACGCGTCAGAGCAGTACGCGCCACACTGACCGAGGACATGACCAGCTCCCGGATGAACAACAGCCCCAACACCACCCCGGCCACCAAACGCCGGTGAACCGGGGAACGGCCGCCACTCACGGCAACACCTGCATTTCCGGGACAGCAGAACCGAGAACCGTCCTGACATACGCTCCCCTGTCAGCCAGCTCAGCAGCAGCTTCGCTCGCGAACAGATGAAGGGCGTCAGGCTGCAGTCCAATAAGCAACGTGATCAAACTCAATCCCAGGATGCCTGTCACCATCGGCACCGGGATTCGACGCGGGTGGGCCCGTTCAATACGCGCAGGCTTCCAGAACGCATGAATCCAGATCTTGCTCATCGAATAAAGCGTTAGCAGACCAACGAACAAGCCCAGCGCCGCAAGCCAGCCGGCACCGGCCCGGAAGCTGGCATCAATTATGGTGAACTTCGCCCAGAAACCCGAGAGTGGCGGGATGCCCGCAAGCGACAATGCCGGAATCAGGAACAAGAGCGCCAGCAGCGGACTCTGCCTCGCCAGGCCACCGCTGCGCCGCAAATCAAACGTACCGCTCGCACGCTGCATCGCTCCAGCCACCAGGAACAGGTTCGCCTTCACGATGATGTGATGGATGACGTAGAACACCGCCGCAGCCATGGCTGCCGGAGTCGCCAAAGCCAGACCCAGCAGCATGTAGCCGATCTGACTCACTATATGGAACGACAGGATGCGCCTGACATCCCACTGCACCGCAGCACCAAACACCCCAAACAGCATGGTCGCAGCAGCCAGCAGAACCGCAACCTCGCGTACCCCGCCCAGATTCACGTCGAACAGCAAAGTGAAAACCCGGAAGCAGGCGTACACCCCCACCTTGGTGAGCAACCCGGCAAACAGTGCCGACACCGCGATGCCCGCCGTGTGATACGAAGCGGGCAGCCAGAAAAACAGCGGGAAGTAACCAGCCTTGATGCCGAACGCAGCGAACAGCAACGCAGCAGCCAGCACCAGCACAGGTGAGGGCTCCGAACCGGCTAAGCTCGCGGCGATGTCCGCCAGGTTGAGGGAACCGGTCACCCCGTACACCAGAGCAACGGCCAGCAGGAACAACAACGTACTGAGCAGATTCAGGACCGCGTAACGGATGGTCCCATCGACCTGAGCTCGCGAGCGATCCATGACGAGCAGGCCCATCGCGGTGATGAGCATGATCTCGAACCACACGTACAGGTTGAACAGGTCGCCCGTCAGGAACGCACCGTTCACAGCAGCCAGCAACCCCTGCAACAGCACGTAATATCCGGCTTTCGCCTGCCGCCGACTTACGCTCACCAGCCCGTACACCCCGACCGCCAAGCCCAACACTCCGCTGATCACTACCAGCACGCCACTCAGGCGGTCAGCTGCGAAGCTGATACCGAAGGGCG
>CAYPKV010000139.1:0-5150 GCA_964411415.1 uncultured bacterium | reverse complement strand
CGTCCGCATAACCGAACGCAGCCTCGAAGGCTACCTGGGGGCCGAGCGGTTCACTCCGGAGAGCGAAGCCGAGGACAACCTCGTCGGCGTGGCAACCGGCATGTACTTCACTCCCGTGGGCGGCGACATCCTGTTCGTCGAGACGTCGATCACCCCGGGCAAGGGCAACCTCGTCCTGACCGGTCAGCTTGGTGACGTCATGAAGGAAAGCGCGCGCGCTGCCCTCACCTACGTCAAGAGCAACGCCGAACGCTTCGGCATCAGCCGCGAACGCCTGGACAGCTCCGACATCCACATCCACGTGCCCGCCGGGGCCACCCCCAAGGAAGGCCCGTCAGCCGGCATCGCCCTGGGCACCTCGCTCATCAGTGCACTGACCGGCGTGCCGGTCCGCAAGGACGTGGCCATGACCGGTGAGGTGACGCTGCGCGGCCGGGTACTGCCGATCGGCGGACTCAAGGAGAAGATCCTCGGTGCCCGGCGTGCCGGCATCCGCCACATCGTCTACCCGCAGGCCAACGTGCCTGACATGAAGGAAGTGGCGCCGCACCTGCGCAAGGGGCTCGACACCCACGCGGTCAGCAGCCTCGATGAAGTGCTCGACATCGCCCTCGTCGGCGGCCTGGCCGCCCTGGAATCCGGCGGTGGCGCCGGCGGCAAGGGCTCCGGCAAGAAGCCGGCCAGCCGCAGCCGCCGCAAGGCAGCTGAGACACCAGCAGCACTGGCCTGAACAGGCGCTTTCCAGCCGGCCCCCGCATCGTCATGCGGGGGCCGGCTGCTTCATGTGACGCCCCGGAGCCCGCCAGTTCCGTTAACATGCGCCCATGCGCCAGAGATTGATCGCCGGCAACTGGAAGATGAACAAGCTGGTCAGCGACGCCCTGCAGTGGTCCGCTGAACTGACCAAGGGCCTCAGCGACAGCAGCAGTGCAGCTGAACTGCTGCTGTGCGTCCCGGCTACCCACATCTTCGCGATGAAACAGGAACTGCGGGCCAGCCCGGTACGGCTGGGCGGGCAGGACCTGAGCGCCCACCAGAGCGGTGCCTACACCGGCGAGATCGCCGGCGCCATGCTGCGCGACGCCGGAGCCGACTACGTACTGGTCGGCCATTCCGAACGCCGCCAGTACCACGCCGAGGACGACAGTCTGCTCAACAGGAAAGTCCGGGCAGCCCAGGCCAGCTGGCTGACTCCCATCCTGTGCGTCGGCGAGAGCGAGGGCGAACGGGATGGCGGCCAGGCCAACCGGGTCGTGCTCGGCCAGCTCGAAGCTGACCTGGCCGGCATCGAACTCAGCTCAGCCCGTGAACTCGTCATCGCTTACGAACCCGTCTGGTCGATCGGCACCGGCCGCACCGCCACGCCCGAGGACGCCCAGGAGATGTGCTCCGTCATCCGCGCCTTCCTCGAGGACCGCTTCCCCGGCCTGTCAGCCGGCATCCGTATCCTGTACGGTGGCAGCATGAAACCAGATAACGCTGCCCGGCTGCTCTCACAGCCGGACATCGACGGTGGCCTGATCGGTGGCGCCAGCCTGGAGGTCGCTGACCTGCTCGCCATCCACGAGGCAGCAGCATGAAGATGAAAGACCAGCTCGCAGGCCTGCTGCCCGACCGGCTCGGCGAACTGCGGGCGAAGTTCCAGAAAGCCTCGGCTGACGCGCTGCTCGTCACCACCCCCGCCAACGTCCGCTGGCTCACCGGCTTCAGCACTCCCGAAGACGGCCGCGTGCTGATCACGCGTGAAGAAGCGCTGCTGCTGACTGACTTCCGTTACGACGTGCAGGCCAACGAAGAGTCCGCCCTCCCCGTTGTCATCACCATGGACTGGCAGTCCGAGGTGCTCAGGCGTACCGGCAACGGCATGCTGGCCATCGAGGCTGACAGCATGACGGTCGCCCTGAAGGAACAGCTCGACGGCCGGCTCGGCGAACCGACCATATCCATGACCGAGGTGTTCCGTGACCTGCGCATGGTCAAACAGCCGTTCGAGATCGCGCTGCTGCAGGAAGCAGCCCGGATCACCGACGCGGCCTTCAGCCACATCCTCGGCTACATGAAGCCGGGCCTGCGGGAGCTGGACGTGGCCCTGGAACTGAGCCGCTTCATGCGTGACCAGGGTGCCGAAGGTGACAGTTTCGACATCATCGTCGCCGGCGGTCACCGCAGCGCCATGCCGCACGGCGTGGCATCAGCGCGGGTGCTGGAGCAGGGCGACCTGGTCACTCTGGACTTCGGTGCCAACTACCGCGGCTACCACGCCGACATGACCCGTTCCGTGGCACTCGGCGAGCCCGGCCCGCGGCTGCGGGAGATGTACGCCGCCGTCCTGGAAGCGCTGCTGGCAGCACGCGAGGCGCTGAAACCAGGCCTGAGTGGAGCCGACGCGGACGCAGTCGCCCGTGGCGTCCTGGCCCGGCACGGCCTGGACGCGCTGTTCACCCACAGCCTCGGACACGGAACAGGACTGCAGATCCACGAGGAACCCCGCCTGTCTTCGAAGTCGCAGACCGTCCTGCAGGCCGGCATGATCGTGACGGTCGAACCGGGGGTCTACGAGAACGGCTTCGGCGGCCTGCGCATCGAGGACATGTGCCTCATCACCGACGACGGCCACAGCACCCTCTCGAAATCTGAACGCGAACTGATCGTACTTTAAGCGCTGCCGGGACCGGCGACCCACGCTTCGGCTGCCTGCAGCAGCTCGTCGACCTCGGCTCTGCTCTGCGCCTCACAGTAGATGCGCAGCACCGGTTCCGTGCCACTGGCGCGGAACAGCAGCCAGGCGTCACCCGTCAGGTTCAGTTTCACGCCGTCCAGCCGCTCCACCGAGCTGACCTGGCGGCCCGCGAAGCCGTCCGGGTCCTGCTGCAGTTCTTCCTGTACCCGCTGAACCAGTTCCTGGCCGCTGAGCATGAGGTCGATACGGTCGTACGCGTGGCGCCAGCCGGTCTGCTCCTCCACCTCCCGGAACAGTTCCGCCAGGCTCCTGCCGCTCCGGGTAGTTGCTTCAAGCAGCAGCAGTGAGTTGAGCAGCCCGTCCCGCTCGGGGATGTGCCCCCTCGTGCCGATGCCACCGGACTCCTCGCCCCCGATGAGCACGTCACCCTTCAGCATCTCGGCCACGATGTGCCGGAAGCCGACCGCGGTCTCGGTTACCTCAAGGCCAAGCTGTGCCGCCAGCCGGTCGATGATGCGGGACACCGTGAACGTACGCACGACCCGGCCCCGGTCACCGCGCTCGTGCAGGTGTTTCAGCAGCACCGCGAAGATCTGGTGCGAGTTGAAGAAACTGCCGTCCGGCAGGACGACACCGAGCCGGTCGCCGTCGCCGTCGGTTGCAGTGACGAACAGTGGACCGTGTTCCCAGGCAGCCTCACGGCTGGCAGCCAGGTTCGGTCCGATCGGCTCGGGGTTCACGCCGTAGAACAGCGGATCAGGCTGACCCCGGAACTCCGCGAACCGCAGCTTCAGGCCCCGGCTCCGGATCCAGCCTTCCAGCCAGCCCGCCGCGGCACCACCCATCGCGTCATGGATGAGCAGACCGTCTGCCGACCGCAGGAGCGGCAGGTCCAGCAGCGAGTCGAGCCAGCTGTAGTAGTCGTCCCGGATGTCGAACTCGCTGACAGCACCAGCGTGGCTGCGCACCTGCGGCGCTGGCGTCACTGCGGCCCGCCTGGCCACGCTCCGGTACAGCTCATCGGTGGCGGTGCCTCCGTAACTGCCCTTCAGTTTGAAGCCCTGGTACCGGTACGGGTTGTGTGAGGCGGTCAGCATGACGGCTCCGTCAGCGTTCAGGTGGCGCGTGGCGAACGACAGCGCCGGCGTCGGCAGGTAGTCGGCACTGAGCAGCACTTCAAGCCCGCTGGCCTGCAGTACCTGCGCGGTCAGTTCGCTGAACTCCCGGCCCAGGAAGCGGGTGTCGTGGCCGACCAGCACCAGCCGGCCGCCGCCCTCCAGCACGACTTCGGCGTACGCCTGAGCGGCCCGGGCCACATTGTCGAAGGTGAAACCTCGGGCGATGACGTCCCGCCAGCCGTCCGTTCCGAACACAAGTTCCTGCAGGTCCCCTGAACTCATGCCGCCAAGACTATCAGGCCATGTAAACTCGAAGGTCTATGGCAATCGTCATCAAATACGGTGGCAACGCGATGACCGACCCGGTTGAACGCCGGGAAGTGGCAGCCGCGATCCGGCAGTCGGCACACGAAGGTTTCGAACCCGTGGTCGTTCACGGCGGCGGACCGTTCATCGCCCGTGAACTGGAACTGGCCGGTGTGCCGCACAGGTTCGTCCGGGGTCTGCGGGTTACGACCGATGAAGCCGTGCCTGTGGTGGAGAAGGCGCTGACCATGCTCGGCAAGGAGCTGGCCCAGGAGATAGGAGGCGCCATCGGCCTGACCGGTCGTGACGCCGGCCTGCTGCTGGCGGAGACGTTCGACCGTGAGCTCGGCCGGGTCGGCCGCATGACCGCTGTGAACGGCCGGCTGCTGAACAGTCTGGTCGCCGCGCGCGTCATCCCGGTGATCGCCAGCCTGGCACTCGATGCCGACGGCGGTGCGCTCAACGTGAACGCTGACGAGGTCGCCGGTGCAGTCGCAGCTGCCCTGGACGCTCCGGTGCTGTTCCTGACCAATGTCACGGGTGTGCTTGAAGATCCCGCCAACCCGCAGTCGGTAATCCCGCTGCTGACCAGCCAGCAGGCCCAGGAGCGGATAAGGGACGGCCGCATCAGCGGCGGGATGATCCCCAAGGTCGAAGCCGCGCTCAAGGCGCTGGCCGGTGGAGCTCCGTCGGCTGTCATCGCAGACGGCCGCAGCCGCACTGAGTTCCTCGCTGCCCTGAAGAACCGGGCCGGCACGGTAGTCACTGCAGGCTGAAAGTACGCTCAGGCACAATGTACTCCGTGTGAAATCTGCCACTTCTGCTGCTCGGTGAGTGGATTATGAGCGTTCAGCACGGCGATTCTGCATGTTCCATCGTTCACCCCGATTGACATTTCCTGTTAGACTGGCCACGATGTCAGCCCTCCGTCTCCGCAATGCAGTATTTGCGTGCCTGTTAGCTGGCACCGCTTTCGCACAACAACACACGGTCCAGCCCTCCGAAACGCTCTGGAGCCTCGCCCAGCGCTACGGCACGACCGTTGA
>CAYPKV010000138.1:0-5180 GCA_964411415.1 uncultured bacterium | reverse complement strand
ACGTCGCCGATGGCGAAGGAGCCGTCGATGATCATGGCGATGTTCTCCTGGATGCGGAAACCGTCGCGGTAACCGTTGTTGCCAGGGATGAACTCGATGACGCCGACTTCATGCTCGGTGATGAGGTCGGTGTAGAACTTCAGCGCGGCTGCGCCTTCTTCGCCACCGTACTGGGCGGTGGTGACGTCAGCGTCGTACGGGTCGATGCCGAACTGGCGGAACAGCACGCTGCGGACCAGGTGGTGGTCCTGACCGGTCGGGGCAACGCCGAAGCCGACCTGGGTGAAGCGGGGGCCGCTGCGCTCGGTCAGGGCCTGAGCGATCTCGATGAACTCAGCCCAGGTGGCGGGCGGAGCGTCGTAACCGGCTTCGCTCAGCAGGTCCTGGTTGTAGAAGAGGGCCAGGCTGCGGACAGCGGTCGGCAGGCCGTAGTACTCACCACGGTACTTGGCGGCGTCGACGAGCGGTGCGAAGTTCGCGGCGATCTCGTCAGCGTCGAAGTACTGGGCGGGCAGGGGCTCGACGTAACCGGCGGGAGCCCAGGCGGGCAGCCAGCCGTAGAACAGCTGAACGACGTCGGGGCCTTCGCCGGCAGCCAGGGCGGCGGCGACGCGGGCGGGGTAGGCGTCATACGGGAAGGTTTCCTGCACGACGATGATGTCCGGGTTCTCGGCCTCGAACTTCTCGATGAGCTGGTTCATGGCGTCGACACGGGTGGCGAAGTCGTACTGCCAGTAGGTGATGGTGGTCTGAGCGGAGGCCAGACCTGCGAACATGGCCAGGCCGGCCAGTATTCCTGCTACTTTCTTCATTCGTTATCCTTTCCTGGCACACGCAATGCGTGGAGTGCCCTGCTTAAGGTGCTGCGGATCTCACTGATCTGCGCAGCTGCTGCTTCGAGCTGACTGGCTGCTTTGCCAAGCTGCCCTGCGACCACCTCCGGTGCCGGGCCACCGAAGCCCGTGCGACGCGCGATGAACGAAGCGGGATCAAGGGCCGCACGGAGCTGCCTGTCGGTCAGTTTCGGACCACCCAGTTCCTCAAGTTCACCTGCGCTCAACTGCTGCAAGGCTACACCACGGCTGCGGCAGCGGGCGACTGCTGCCGCTACCAGCGAGTGGGCCTTCTGGAAGGGGACGCCGTAGCTGCGGACCAGCTCATCGGCGAGTTCGGTCGCGGTCGTATCGGTGGCATCGGCCACCTGCCGCAGCGGCTCACGCTGGAAATCACCGTCTTCAACGCAGGCGGTCAGCAGGTCCAGTGCACCAAGCAGCTGCTGATGCTGCTGTCTGAGGCTGCCCTGGATGTCCGGACCGAAGTCGTTCAGGTCGGTGTAGGAGATGTTGTGGCTGGAGAACATGACCTGCTGACCGGAGCCGAGCACGCGGCTGAAACGGGTGCGCGCATGTTCGAGGGCGACGGGGTTGCGCTTCTGCGGCATGATAGACGAACCCTGTACCAGGCCGTCAGCCAGGCGGTACAGACCCTGGGAAGCCCAGTTGAGCAGGTCCCAGGTGAAGCGCGACATGTTCACCGCCACGGAGTTGGCGCAGGCGACGGCTTCAACCTGCCAGTCGCTGGCCGAGACGGCATCGATGGTGTTGGCCACGGGGCTCTCGAAAGCGAGCAGCGAGGCAGTGAAGTGCCGGTCGAGCGGGTGGCTGCTGCCGGCCAGTGCCGCGGCACCGAGCGGGCTGGTGTTCAGGCGGCCCCAGGCGTCGCATACCCGCGCCAGGTCCCGCTCGAGGGCGGAATCGATGGCCAGCAGGTAATGGGCGACACTCGTAGGCTGCCCCGGCTGATGGTGGGTGTGCGCGATCAGAACAGTGTCGAGGTGACGTCCTGCCTGCGCCTGCACAGCGCGGCGCAGCCTGATCAGCGCTTCGGCGAGCTGGAGGTTGCGTTCGCGACCGGCCAGCTTGTAGATGGTCATGTCGAGGTCGTTGCGGCTTAAGCCAGTACGCAGGAAGCTGACGGTCTCAGCCCCCAGTCGTTCCTCCAGCACGCGGTTGACCGCGAAGTAGGCATCCGGTACGTCCGCCGCCTGAGCCGGCAGCTTCTCATCGTGCAGCTTCGCCAGCTCCACGATCAGGCGATCAGTGGCCGCCAGGGCTTCCGGGTCTGCCTGCACTGCGGGCAGCCGGGCAACGGTGCGCACGTGAGCGGTGATGGAGTCCAGAAGCTCGCCATACAGGTGCTCGCTGGCGAACCGGTAATCCGGTGCCAGTACGTTGCGAACGTAGGCAGGTGCCCAGCTCACGGCATGATCCCGGTGCTGGTCGCGTTAAGCCTGCTTGAGTTCTTGAGCATTCGTGTCACCACTTCCGGCCACTGCGGCACCTTAGGCAAAGCCTTTTCTAAATGTCCTGCAAAACCAAGCTAAGCCATCTGCGGCACTTCGTCAAGCCAGTGTCAGAAGGGGCTGGCAACCCCAATGATACCGCCTGACAGACCACTCACCAGCCGTTGTACAGCTGTTATCCAACTGGCTCAGCTCAGGCTGCAGAAAGCGAGTGCCAACTCGTCGATCGCTATCGCAGCGACGCCCAGCGCACTGCTGTCGCCGTTGAGGCGCGCGGCGGTGATCTCCAGGGGCAGGGGCGTGCTCAGGTTGGCCTGCAGCTCGCGCACCAGTTCGCCCTCACTGTCAGACTGCCAGGCTACGGTCAGGCGGTCAGGGTTCAGCAGGCAGGCGGCGTTCTGGACGATGGTGCCCAGGTCGCGGGCGAACGCGTCGAACGATTCGCGGGCTTCCGGCGCGGTCAGGTCAAGCCGGTCGTCCCGCACGAAGCTGCCGGCCAGCCGCATCAGGTGCGCCTCCAGCGGGCCGCTCTCACCCAGGACCGCGCCGTTGGCAGGGCCAAGGCCGGGCAAGACGCTGTAGCCGACCTCACCGGCGGCGTAATGACTGCCGCGGTAGATCCTGCCTTCCAGCACCAGGCCCATGCCGACGCCACTCGTGATCGACAGGAACATCGCGTTGATCTGCGGATCCACGTCGCCGTAGCGGAGCTCACCGAGCGCGAGGGCGTTGACGTCGTTCTCCAGCGTGACGGGCAGGCCCAGGTGACGGCTCAGCCGCTCCGCCAGTGGGTAGTTGTGCCAGCCGAGCGCGGGCGCCAGGTGAACGGTGCCGCTGTTGTGTTCGATCACTCCGGGCAGCGAGACAGCCACCCGGCCGAGGCGCCTGGACGCACTCCAGCGCGAATGCAGGTCAGCGAGCCACTCGAACAGCTCCTCGGTCTGACCTTCGCCGAACGCCGGCCCTTCCTGGCGTTCAAGTACGGTGCCAGCCAGGTCCACGAGCAGCGCCCGCGCCCCACGGACTGCCAGGTCGATGCTGAGTACGCAGCTGGCGCTGGGGTTGAAACTGACCAGCTGGGCCGGCCGGCCGCCCCTCGCGGAGCTGTGACCGACCTCGTCGATGAGCGACAGGTTGGCGAACTCCTGCAGCACCGTACTGACGGTGGGGTTGCTGAGGCCGGTGGCCCAGCTGATGTCGTTGCGGGAGAGGCGCTCGCCCGGCCGCTCCAGCAGGCAGTTGTAAACGAGACTGCGGCTGTGCTCACGCACCCGCTCGATCTGGGGGCTCCCCTTTCTCATACCGACAAAGTCACCACTTTCACCAAGGCTTTTGCAAACTACTTATGAATCTAGGCCGCAGCCAGGACCCCTGTCAACAAAAGCCCCCGATTGAACTCAGTAACTCGCAGTATATGCCCGGTGAGCCTCCACCCGTTGAACGATTTCTTCCATCCTGTCGCCACCGAACTTCTCAAGCAGCGCATCGGCCAGCACCAGCGAGGTCATGGCCAGCAGCACGATCGACGCAGCCGGCACGGCCGTCACGTCAGACCGTTCCCGGGAAGCCGCGACCGGTTCGTGCGTGACGACGTCGACGGTCTCCAGCGGCCGCATGAGCGTAGCGATCGGCTTCATCGCCGCCCGGATGACCAGTTCCTCACCGGTCGTCATGCCGCCTTCGAGGCCACCCGCACGGTTCTGGCGCCGGTACCAGCCTTCATCGCCACGGTAGATCGCGTCATGCACCTGACTGCCGGGGATGACGGCGTTCTCCCAGCCGTCACCGATCTCCATGCCCTTCATCGCCTGGATGCTCAGCGCCGCCTGGGCGAGCCGGCCATCGAGCCGCCGGTCCCACTGCGTGTGGCTGCCCAGACCGACCGGCACGAAGCGGAAGCGCGCCTCGATGATGCCACCGATCGTGTCGCCGTTGTCCCGGGCCTTATCGACCCGGTCGATGATCTCGTCCTCAGCATCACGGTCGAAGCTGCGCAGCGGACTCGCATCCAGCTCAGCCACGCGCTCCCAGTCCATGCCACCGTCGCAGGCGACGCCCGCCATGTTCACGACCCGGGCACAGCCTTCAACACCGGCTGCAGCCAGCAGGCGGAGCGCCACACTGCCGGCAGCTACGCGGCTGGCTGTCTCCCGGGCTGAAGCCCGTTCCAGCACGTCGCGCAGGTCTTTGTGACCGTACTTGATGCCGCCAGCCAGGTCAGCATGCCCGGGCCGCGCTTCGGTCAGCGCCTTGCGGCGTGGTTCGTTGCCAGGTTCAGGGTCCATGATGTCAAGCCAGTTGTCGTTGTCACGGTTGCGGATGCGCATGACCAGCGGTGCACCTGTCGTACGGCCGGCGCGCACACCGGCGGTGAACTCCGCGGTGTCAGTCTCGATGATCTGACGGCGGCCGCGACCATACCCACCCTGGCGGCGCTGCAGCCACGGGTTGACGTCACGTGCTGCCGTGAGTTCCAGACCTGCAGGCACACCATCGAGGATAGAAGTGAGTTCGGGACCGTGCGATTCTCCGGCGGACAGGAACCTGAGCATCCGCCAATGTTAGCAGAGGCCGTGTACAGGGTTCACGGCCAGACACGGTCTCCCGCTGTTGCATGGTCTTAGAATCAGCCCCATGCCTGACGACACGAACAACAGGAGACTGGCAGCTGACAACCTGCCGGATCTGCCTTGAGGAAGACAACTCCCCTGTACCAGACCGTACGCAACCGCCTGCTTGAGCGGATCGGCAGCGGCGAACTCGGCGTCGGGGACCGCCTGGAACCTGAGATCGAACTGGCCCAGAGCTACGGGGTCAGCCGCGCCACCATGCGCAGCGCCATCCGCGACCTGGTCCAGGACGGCCTGCTGATCCGGCG
>CAYPKV010000137.1:0-5238 GCA_964411415.1 uncultured bacterium | reverse complement strand
GTGCCGATGAATGCGACAAACTTTCAGCTCCCGGAAGACCGCCGGTCACCGTGACTCCCGCCTGGCCGAGCGCCTCGGCCAGATGTGCGGCGCCGATGCGGGGATCTGCCGCCAGGTCAGCGACGGTCCGCGCGGTGCGCAGCAACCGGTCGAACGCCCGGGCGCTGTACCCGCGAGCGGGCAGGTGACGGTCAAGGAAGCGGCTGGCGGCAGCGTCCAGGTGGCAGTGGCGCCGCAGCTCCTGACCGCTCAGCTGCGCGTTCGGACAGCCTTGCCGGGTGAGCGCCCGGTGGCGCGCCGCGCGCACGCGGCGGCGTACCTGCGCTGTCGGCTCACCAGGTGTAAGCCGCGTCAGTTCCAGCGGACTGAGCAGCGTCATGCTGACATGCAGGTCGATCCGGTCGAGCAGCGGACCGCTGAGCCTGCGTGCGTATGCCTGCAGCTGACCGGGGCTGCAGCGGCAGGTATGACCGGGCACGTCCCGGTAACCGCACGGACACAGGTTGCGGGCAGCTATGAACTGGAAGCGGGCGGGCAGCACCTGGTCGACGTGGCGTCGCTGGATCCTGATGACTCCGCTCTCAAGTGGCTGGCGCAGCAGGTCCAGGGTGCGCTGCGGGAACTCCGCTGCCTCATCGAGGAACAGGACACCGTGGTGAGCGAGGCTGAGCTCACCCGGCCGGGACCCGCCCAGGAGGGCAGTGGCACTGATGCTGTGATGCGGTGTCCGGAACGGCGGACTGCGGATGAGGCCCGCCGGCTGCAGTCCGGCCGCGGAGCTGATGCGGGTCACTTCGAACGCCGCCTCATCAGTGAGCGGCGGCAGCAGACCGGGCAGGCGGCTGGCCAGCATGGACTTGCCGGTACCGGGCGGACCGCTCAGCAGCAGGTTATGCCCGCCGGCAGCTGCGATCTCAAGCGCCCGCCGGGCGGCAGCCTGACCGCGCACGTCAGCCAGGTCCGGCAGCTGTTCCGTCTCAGCCATGCTGCGACGCGGCAGCCTGGGCGGTCGGAGGCGGCCGCGCAGGAAGTCCACTGCCTCCCTGAGGCTGCTGACCGGCACGACCCGTACGCCTGACACCATGGCCGCCTCCGCGGCGTTCTCTGCCGGCAGCAGCACCTGCTCAAGCCCCTGGCGGCGCGCCAGCAAAGTGCAGGACAGGGCGCCCCGGACCGGCCGCAGCTCACCGTTCAGTGCGAGTTCGCCCAGCACCAGGCTGCTGTCGAGACAGCCGGGTGGCAGGCTGGTCTGGGCCAGCAGGAGCGCCAGCGCCATCGGCAGGTCCAGGATCGGACCTTCCTTGCGCAGGTCAGCAGGGGCCAGGTTGACCGTCAGGCGCTTCTGCGGCCAGGGGAGCCCGCTGTTGCGCACCGCAGCCTTGATGCGCTCACGCGCTTCACGTACCGCGGTGTCAGCGAGGCCCGACAGGTATATGCCCGGCAGGCCGGGTGCCACATCGACCTCGACCATGACCGGCAGGGCCTCGATGCCTGAGAGCGTGGCTGAGGTGATGGCTGCGTACATGCAGGCAGCCTAGACGGCAACGGGTGGCCAGGGTGGCGGGAGCCGGGCAATTGTCACCTGTCTGGCGGCAACTGTCCCGGCAGTCAGTGCAGACTCAGCTGTCCTGGGTGTACATGTAAAGGGCACGGGTGGCCGGACCGACGTGAGCGGCGATCACGGCGCCGATCTCGTAGATGGTTCCGCCGTCGTACTCGATGCCTGCGGCGTCGATCGCAGCTTTCAGCTCCTGGGCTGCGGCCACGTCCTGCACGTGCAGGAAGGTGATGTAGAGGCGGCCGTTCTGCTGGGCGGCATGGGCCTGGGTCAGGCTGACGACCTCGGCCAGTGCCTTCTTGTTGCCCCGCGCGCGGCTCTCGGCCACGATGCGGCCCTCGCGGACGGCCAGGATCGGCTTCAGGTTCAGGAGCCCGCCGATGACGGCCGCTGCCTTGCCCAGGCGGCCGCCTTTCTGCAGGAACTCAAGTCCGCCGACCGTGATGAAAGGCAGGTTGGTGTCACGGATGCGCTCCAGGACCGGCAGCATGTCAGCGACGCTCTGGCCCTGGTCGCGCAGTTCAGTTGCTTTGCGCACCAGGTGGGCGATGCCGACGCTGGCTGCGCGGGAATCGAACACGGTGACTGGCAGGTCCATGTCCTGACTGGCGAGCATGGCCGACTGGTAGGTGCCGGACAGCTCGGAGCTGATGGTGATGACAAGCACCTCACTCGCCCCGGCGGCTGCGGCTTCGCGGTACTTCTCAGCGAACGCCTCCGGACTGGGCTGGCTCGTCGTGGGCATGTCAGCCCCGGCTTCCACGCCACCGATGATCTCAGCGGGCGTGATCTCTTCCCAGTCGAGCCAGCTGCGGCCTTTGAAGTGCACGTTAAGCGGTACGCGGACGACGCCGAGTTCGTTGAGTTCCTGCAGCGTCATGTCGCAGGTCGAGTCGGTGATGATCTTAAGGCTCAATGTGATCCCCTAAACAGGTGTTCTCGAACGCGCCCACAGTTGCCGGCTGCCGCGGCAGGACAGGCGCCCGGTTGATGTCGGTGCCGCACCCCGGCCGGCGACACGCTGGCAGTTACACTTGACAGTATATATGGGCAGCAACTGCGGTCTTGAGGCCAATTCGATAAGGGGGCGACAGTGAACGAGGCATGGTGGTTCCTGCAGCCCGGCAACGTCATCCTGATGCTCGTACTGCTCGCGTTCCTGGCGCTGCTGGTGCGGCTGCGCGGTCTGGCAACGTTCCTGCTGTTCGTAACGCTGGTCGTGGCGATGCTGCCGACGGTGTTCGGTGCCTCCGACTGGCTCGGCTGGCAGCTCGAACGGCGGGTGGAGCGTCCGGCGCAGCTGCCGGAACGCATCGACGGCATCATCGTGCTGGGCGGCTCGATCGAATGGCAGATAAGTCAGGAGCAGAACCAGCTGAACCTGAACGCCGCAGCGGAACGGATGACGGCGGCCGCATCGCTGGCCCGCCAGTACCCGCAGGCACGGCTCGTACTGACCGGTCTGTACCGCGACACCGTGCCGCTCGACTTCCGGGCGCAGGTGGCGCCGCAGAGCATGTTCGCAGGGCCCGAGTACGCTGGCCGTCAGATCACTTTCATCGGCGAGGCCCGCAGCACCTACGAAGAAGGGCTGCTGGCGCTTGAACAGGTGCGTCCGTCAGCCGGTGAGAACTGGGTGCTCGTGACGAGCGCCATGCACATGCCACGCGCGCTGGCGGTGTTCTCGACCCTGGGCTGGAACCCCATCCCGTGGCCCGTCGATTACCGGGCGCCGGCGCAGCCGCGCCTGCTGAACCTGAACATGAACTTCTCTGACCGGCTGGCGCACTTCGACGCGGTCATCCGCGAGTGGGCAGCGCTGATCGTCTACGAACGGACCGGACGGATCAGATGAACAGTTCAGCGATCTGCACGGCATTCAGGGCAGCGCCCTTGCGCACCTGATCGCCGGCGACGAACAGGGCGAGGGCACCCGGCCTGCTGCTGTCAGTGCGCAGGCGGCCGACCAGCACGTCGTCCTGACCGCTCGCAACGACCGGCATGGGGAAGGTGTTGCTGGCCGGTTCGTCGACGAGCCGGACGCCGGCAGCCTGCTCCAGCACCTCACGAGCTTCGGCGGGCGTCACGTCCCGTTCGAACTCCGCGTGGATGGCTTCGCTGTGAGCGCGGAACACCGGCACCCGCATGCAGGTGGCGCTCAGCATCAGGTCCGGGGCAGCCAGTATCTTGCGGGACTCCTGCAGAAGCTTGCGTTCCTCTTCGTTGTAGCCGTCTGAACCGACCTCGCTGTCGTGGCTGAACAGGTTGAACGCGATCTGGTGCCGGAACACGGAGGTCGTGACCGGCTGCCCGTCCAGGACTGCGCGTGACTGATCTGCCAGTTCACCTATACCGGCGGCACCGGCGCCTGAAACCGCCTGGTATGTCGCGACCGTGGCACGGCGCAGGCCGAAGGCCCGGTGCAGCGGGGCGAGCGCCATGAGCGCGATGATCGTCGAGCAGTTCGGGTTGGCGATGATGCCTTCATGTGCGCGGGCCGCTTCCGCGTTCACCTCGGGGACGACGAGCGGCACACGCGGGTCCATGCGCCAGGCGCTCGTGTTGTCCACGACGGTCGCTCCGGCGGCCGCCCAGTCCCAGGCGTGCCGGCGCGAGATGCTGCCACCTGCCGACGAGAAGACGATGTCGGCTCCCAGATCGCCGTGTTCCGGCAGTTCCTCGACCGTCAGTTCACCGTCACCGAAAGCGACCCGGCTGCCGGCCGAGCGGGCCGAAGAGTACAGACGCAGCTGCGAGTGGGGGAAGGAGCGTTCGGCGAGCAGGGCGAGCAGTTCGGTACCCACCGCACCGGTGGCTCCGACGATGGCGATGCGGGGACTGGTCATGGCGCAGATTGTATCGCTACGGACGCTCCCGGCGGGCAATAATGCCGACAGTGTGGACACCCTGAGAACCAACTGGAAACGCCTGGTCGTCAAGTTCGGCACCAGCAGCCTGACCGACGAGAGCGGCCGCATCAGCCTGCCCAAACTGTGGGCCGTCGGCCGGGGCCTGCAGCTGATCCACGACCGGCTGGGCTGCAGCATCGTTGTCGTCAGCTCCGGTGCCGGTGCGGCCGGACGCGAGCGGCTGGGACTGAAACTGCCCCTCACCCTGCCGGAGAAACAGGCAGCTGCAGCGGTGGGCCAGACGCTGCTGATGCTCGACTGGGCCCGGGCGCTGGCGCCGCTGCCGGTGGCGCAGCTGCTGCTGACCGCTTCGGACGTGCAGGACCGGGAGCGCTACGTCAACGCACGCAACACCATCGAAGCGTCACTGCGGCTCGGGGCCGTGCCGGTCATCAACGAGAACGACAGCGTCGCCACCAGCGAGATACGGCTGGGTGACAACGACACCCTGAGCGCCTGGACCGCCTACCTGGCAGGGGCAGACGCGCTCGTCATCGTCACCGACGTCGACGGACTGTACGACGGTGACCCGCGCCGCAACCCTGCGGCCCAACGCATCGACGTGGTGGAGGACGTCGCCCGGGTCAGTCACCTGGCGGGCGACACCCGGGACCAGCGCGGCACTGGCGGCATGGTCACGAAACTGCGGGCCGCGAAGATCTCGACTCAGGCCGGCATCGAGACGCTGATCATCGGCGGGGGCGGTGCCGGGCTCGAAGCGCTCGCGCTCGGCGAAGTGCGCGGCACCAGGTTCCTGGCCCGGCCACATGC